>NZ_JAUBRJ010000126.1:0-11455 GCF_036701805.1 Microcoleus sp. N3A4 | reverse complement strand
GGTAACAAGAGTTCCATCACTTTCAACTGAGCTAAAGTTAGTTGTTTTTGTAAATGTGTCTGGTAGAATGTTGGTAACATTATTTTTTAGATAGGCAAGCCTGTAACAATTTTGCTGCCTATCTTTTTTTACCACACATTGCCTCAATCCTTACCAAATAAGGGTTCCAGGCTCCTTGTCACCCCCCCAGATTGATGCTCAAACTCCTCTTGGGGTGGTGCGCCGCAGGCACACCCCCTGAACGGTTACTCTCAATCCTCTTATTAACAGAGTCAGCATTAGTCGAATACTTGATGGAGTTCCTGATTTGAATTTTTATACAAACGTTGATTCAAGTTTAGTCCGAACACCTGCCGCATCGGGCAATTGTGATTGAAGTTACGATCGAAATTCGCTAATATATTGCTTTTTTTATCGAGACGACTCACGCTTTTGGAGAAAGGATTCGAGGTACTGGGGCGTTGAAAACAAAGTGCATTATGTTCGAGATGTAACTAGCGGACAAAGACAAAGATGCTTGCCGCATTCGCACCCGCATTCCCTGGCGCTAAATCCAATTCGATGAGAAACGGAAGATTGGAAATTGGAGATTGAGTCGGAAGATGAATCTAGGGCTAAAAAGATTTATCTCTGGTGAAACGGGCAGGATGCTTGCCTAGCGAGAACAGTGCCTGATGTCAGTTATAATTGATTTCAGGTATTGTTCTCAATCAAACCCAATCAACTGGTAACAGCGACGAAAAATCTCAGCCCTCAGATCGATCGCGCAGCAAGAAACCAAGCGGATGAAGCCAAGAGTACAAGATGTCAGTTATCACGAATACTTTCTGTGGGAGATTGCCCGACGACGGCACCCAAAATTGAAAATTCTGACAGCCAATGGCTGATTCTGCTGGCTTCATGTTATAGTGGTTTTCCAAGAATTAAATTCGGTTGCGTAGTTTGTTGGTGTTTATTTACAAGCGTCTCTCCGAATCTAAATCTCTGCACCCTAATGATTCTGGAGATTTTATGTCGATTTACGTGGGTAATCTTTCATATGAGGTCACATCAGACGACCTCAGCGAAGTATTTGCCGAGTACGGTACTGTAAGCCGCGTCCAAGTGCCAATGGACCGGGAAACAGGCAGGATGCGGGGTTTTGCTTTTGTGGAAATGGCAAGCGAGGCAGAAGAAGCAGCAGCCATCGCAGCCCTAGACGGTGCTGAGTGGATGGGCCGCGACTTGAAAGTCAACAAAGCCAAACCTCGCGAAAACAACAACAAACGCTCCTCGGGCGGCGGCGGTGGCTGGGGCGACAGCAGTCGCTCTTCACGACGCAACTAAGCTTTGAGACTGAAAAATTTGAGTTTTGGTAGTTGACGGCAGGTGCGAATGCTGCTTTTTTTTCGGGTTGTTCGATCGACCCATCAAATAAAACTCCCAAACCTCTAAATCAGTTTTGCCCCCTCTTTCGAGGGGGCTTTGTTTTTGGCGAAAAATCCCCCGAGGTACGCCCGCGGCGAACTTCCCAGTCTAATTCGCGATTAGGTATCCTCTTAACTTCTGTTTTTAACAGGCTTTCGGGATTTCTGGGCTCGACTCCTGTAAACTATCAAACTAGAATTAAGCACAAAGATTTTTTAAAGTTAGAATAACGGCAAAAGCGATCTCGATCGAAAAACAAACAATCTTTACTGAAAATTAGCCGATCAAACCAGCCAGACCAGCAAATGTATTGATTTTGCCTGAATAAAGATGTCTAAGGTCTACAGCACGGCGGAACTCATTAAAATCCTCGAAGAAGAGCGCCAAGCCTGCTTGCACGGGCGGCGCCTCAACTTGACTGAAACTCCTGCTACAGGCAACCCCGTGATTGACCGCTTTCTCAAATCTGAGGGCGTGCAGAAGTTCACTGCTTATCAAAATTTTAAGGCTGCCGTGCACGAATACCAGCGGGAACATCAAATTTCTGGGATTGTTTGGCGGGAAATGGCGGTTAAAGGCAATACTCTACGCTATCCGGCAGTGCATGACGAATTAATCGCTCTACCTGTTGATTTGATGACGCTGAAGGCAGCTAAGATTGCTATGTTGGAATTCTGGCAGCAGGTAATTGCGGGGATGGATTTGTATTTAAGTGTTAACAGCGGAAAGGATTTTCGCTCGATCGAGCCGGTTGATGTAGAGGCTTTAGCCCAGCGCACAGAATGGGCCAGTCTCTCGAAGTGGGAAAAGTTGGATTTTCTAGAAATTTTGTTGCAGTTGGGCTGGGGGAAGCCGGAGGAAGCTTATTACAAGCGGGGATGGCCGGCTTCGGGCAGCGAGTACATTCACGCCGTAAAACCCGGACAGCGGCCGATTTGTTAATTGGGAATTGGAAATTGGTAATTGCTAAGAGGATATGCTGAATTCAGAACCATTGACAACACAGAAATTGAGGACACGGCAGTGCCGTGTCCCTACCCCAAAACGTCGTAGCAGGGGCGAGGGCCCGACGCCATCGCCCAATCCGATTTAACCATCACCCGATTTGTAGGGACACGGCACTGCCGTGTCCTGAGTGTGGGTAATATCTGAAGAACTCATTTATTAACATCAGAAATCTGACAAAGCATCAAGCCAAACCACTGATTTGGATCTGTCCAAACTTGCACTGGCATTAAACCGCGCTGCGAAAGTTCTTCCTTTACAGTATTGAGATTAAACTTGCGCGATATTTCGCTGCGGATAGTTTCTCCCGCTGCAAATTCAACCGTTAAATTGAGAGCGCGCAACTGAACAGTTTGCTGTTTTTTACTTTTCAAGTGCATTTCAATTTGACATTCCTCTTGATTGTAAAAAGCCCAATGCTCGAACTGCGCTAAATCAAAATTTCCCTCATATTTTCGATTTAAATGCCGCAGCATATTCAAGTTAAATGCCGCCGTCACTCCTTGACTGTCATCGTAGGCAGGCTCTAAAATATCCTTAGATTTGTCCAAGTCAATTCCCAGCAAAAAATACTCTCCCGGCTGCAATGCACCGACAATTTGCGAGAAGAATATATCGCATTCTCGATCGTTGAGATTGCCGAGGGTACTGCCTAGAAAGCAAATCATTCGGGTTGGCAACGGCGACGGTGCAATTTTAGCTAAGGCTAATTCGTAAGTGCTGACAAGTCCGTGAATCTGGAGCGACGGATAATCTGCCAACAGTTGACAAGCGCTGCTTTCTAGGATAGTAGGACTGATGTCGATCGGCAAATAGTGCAGGGGATATTCCAGTTGACTGTAAGCATCGAGGAGAATCCGAGTTTTGGTGGAACTGCCGCTGCCGAGTTCGACAATTTCGCAGGGGCCCGTTAAATTGGCGATCGCCCCCGCGCACCCCTGCAAAATCGCCGTCTCAGTGCGTGTTAGGTAGTATTCCGGCAACTGGCAAATCAACTCGAACAGGTTCGATCCGCGATCGTCGTAGAAATACTTTGGAGGCAGGGATTTGGGGTTTTGAGTCAACCCGCTAACTGCATCGCTGCCTGCATTGATTTCTGCAGGTGTTGGTGCCGCAGCGCTCACCAGTCGCTCTAAGTGCAGCCGGTTTTCCTTTGTTGAGGCTGAGTTTGCCGTGTCGGACAGTCTTGGGGATTTCATAGAGTAGTTTTTAGATGCACATATGGGTATAGCACGCCGTCGCGTTGCCAAATATCGCGCTCAAGTCAGATTTTTCATGCTGCTCTCCATTCTGTATTTTCTCACCGCATGGCGATCGCATCCACAATAAAAACTTAAAATTTATCCACAAGAATTATTGAATAATTAACCAAACTTGTTTTCCTTAAGCTTCTTAAATCGGAAAAACTTGGGCATTTCGCAACCAAATTTAGTTCCAAATTTCCTTTCGAACCATCGATATGATGTCAGTAAAATAAGCGTTATCAGGCAAGTTTTGAGGACTAAATTCCTCTGAAAACTCCGACTAATTAAGTCTTAAATGTGAATACATTTGATAGCAGTTATAATTATATAGCGAACTACTTAGCACAGCGAAAACCAGCAATAATTTGCCGCACGCCCGGATAATACCAATTCCGAAAGCTCGATCGCAGTGCCTGCGGAAAAGTCGCCCAACTCCCGCCTTTCAAAACCCGGTGTTCTCCATCAAAATAAGCTTGAGAATATCCCCTGTAAGGATAACTTTCAAATCCCGGATAGGCGTCAAAGGTTGAAGCAGTCCACTCCCAAACATTACCCAACATATCGCAGCAGCCGATCGCACTTGCTCCTTTGGGAAAGGCATCAACTGGCGAGGTATTGGCAATATTATTGCCGTGATTGCACAGGCTGCCGTTTGGCGGTTCTTCTCCCCAAGGATAGATGCGATATGTTTGATTTTTGGCATCCCAACTCGCAGCTTTTTCCCATTCGGCTTCCGATGGCAAACGCTTGCCGGTGAAATTGCAGTAAGCTTCGGCTTCGTACCAACTGACACCGCAAACTGGATGGTTGTTGAAAGCTGGATTTTCTGACCAGTAAAGCGGTCGATCGACTAAATGAGATTGCAGCCATTTCCAGCCGTCCGCTGACCACCAATCAGGGTTTTTATAGCCGCCGGATTCCATGAAATCTCGGTATTGACGGCAAGTGACGGGATAGCGATCGATCGAGTATGCTTCTAAATAACACAGGTGGCGCGATCGCTCGTTATCCAAAGCCTCAGCAGCATCGCTTCCCATGTAAAATTCCCCGCCCGGAATTTCAATCACCGGCGAATCCGTAATTGGGCATCGGGCATTGGGCATTGGGAATTGGGCATTGGGCATTGGGAATTTCTGCTGCTTTATTCCTCTGTGTTGTAGAGAATTAATCCGTGTATCCGTGTCCAAATCCGTGTCGTGCCTTCCTTCCTTCTTCCTTTGCATTTGCAACACGAAAGCAACAGTTTCGCAGTGCTGGCTTTCGTGCTGAATAATAAAGCGCCAGAGACGTTCTTGCTCGTCAATCGGCGCTACTTCCAAATAATGTAGCACCTGTTTTCTGACCGAATTTAAATAACATTCAACTTCTTCCAGCGTTGGCAAATAAACCCGTTCTTTCTTAGGCAAAATATCAGCAGCAAACAGTTGGTGATACTTAGGAAAGACCGGCTTCAATCCAGCACACCGCTGCAACAGCCACAAATCCTCAGTATAAGCAATGTGACCTAAGTGCCAGCCAACCGGACTGAAATCAGGATGAGCTTGGCGGCAAAAAGTATCATAATCGATGCCTGCAAATAGCTTGAAAGTGCCGCTGCGACACTGGTGCAAATCGCGATAAATTGCCTCTTTACAAGATTGGATAGATTTCGATATCACGCTCTACTCCGGTACTGATAATGCTCTGGACTGGGCACGAGTGCCAATTGCCAGCAAATAAAGGTTCAGAAGCAATGATGACAGAATTCGGGAAATTTAAATCGTCCCGCAGCCAGTAGAGGGAAGGAGGGGCTTTTTGGGAAGCAAAGCGAGAGGCAACAAGTTGGTGTCCGTCGCTGATAATTATATTAGCTGAAAATTCTACTTGGTGAAAGTTTGCTAGCTCTGCCAAAGTTTTCAGCGAGTTTTGCAAAGCAGCTTGTACGGTCAGATTTCCGGCTGTCAATTCATTGACAAACAAGGCGAAGATATGCTCTGAATCTGTAGTACCGTTAATTGATTGATAAAGCGTATCGCTGAGTCGATCGCGAATTGGTCTGTAAAGAGTTTGCCGAAAATTCTTCACGAAGCCGTTGTGTACGAACAGCAGGCGATCGTTCTGAAACGGCTGACAGTTGCTCAAATCTACAGCTTGTCCTGAAGTTGCACTGCGAACGTATCCGATCGCGCATCCTGATTCAACGTATCGACTGATACTAGGAAGGTTAATGTCATTCCAAATTGGCTGTACATTTTTATAGGTAAACGGATCGGTATCTAGGTGCGGGTGATACCAACCAATACCAAAACCGTCAGCATTTAGTAGGCCAGAAGTCATTTCGCGGGGCTGGTAACTCTGCACAATTAGGGAATGTTCCGGCTTGTACAGAATAGCATCGAGTAAAATCGGCTCCCCGAGGTAGCCAAGCAAACGGCACATAAAATTTTTGCAGCAATGTAATTAGCATTTTAGACCAATAGCCGGCAAATTAGCCGATCGCGCATCTTCAGCGCTGGAAGGTTTTTTGTAGGCCGCTGCCAGCATCGCAGTACAAACGATACAGTTAAGGTAGAACCCCAGCAGCAAAAGGAGACTCTGAATGTTCATCGACGAACTCATCCCCGTGGTCAAAGAATTGATCCAACAGCCCATCGCCTTCACTGGCGGATTTTTTTCTGGCCTGCTTCGGCTTAACCTTCACGAAGAGCCCGTTAAAACCTGGATCGACGACCAAGCCGGTTCAACTTCCTACACTACTCCCCCAGCCGAACCCACCAACGGTAAAAGCAGCGGGCCTCAGTCAATCTCGATCGACTAAGGAAAAACATTGACATCCTCCCGCCGCTAATTCGGGATACCGAATATAGCGGGGGATTCCAAATATCGCTCTTTGGGCTTCCTGTTTCTACGAGTTGACTTGCTGAAAAAAGTTTCCTCACCCAAGTATTGGTCAGTCTCACGCCTAGGCGTTAATTTCGATGCGATCCACGGTAGTTAATGCTTTTTCTAAAAGGTTTCGTGCAGCGTTCCAATCTCTGTCCTGAGTGTGTCCACAATGCTAGCAAGTATGTGTTCTGCTGCTTAAAGACTTTTTGACGACCTCCCCACAATTGGAGCACTTTTGTGAAGTGTAGTGGGGTGGTACAGGAACTGTTACCACCCCACTACACTTCACAAAATAATCAACCAACTCAACTACGGAACTGAGTCCACGCTGCGTCAGAAATGGATTTAGAAAGATGTCGATTTTTCACCATATTTCGCACCTTCAAGTCCTCATACGTCACTATGTCGTTGGACATCACTACGCACCTTGCCGTTTTGATAGCAAAGTCTTAACGAAACGGCGACTTACCTTGAGGTGTTTTCGAGCCAGTTTATTTCTAAACTTAGCTCTATTTCTGGAACCTTTTTTGGTCTTCGACATACGACGTTGAAGTCGCCTCAAAGACTTTTCAGATTTACGAATATCGCGCGGATTGGCTGCTATTTACCCGTCGGAATCGGTGTAGAAGTGATTCAATCCTCGATCGATACCGACATTATGGGCAGTTGGTTCAGGTTTATCCAAGCGTTCTCTGTCAAGACAAAATTGAGCGTAGTACCCGTCTGCACGACGCACACAACGCCCACACGCTTAATCTGCTTCAATTGATAGAAATGCAAATCCCTGGTTCCCCACATTTTAAAGGTTCCCCCTTTAAAACCGTCAGAGAAAGTGATATATTACCGCTCTTCGGAAAGCTTCCATCCACTGGTTTTGGACTCAACCTAACCATGTATTTGTTATTATTTGAACCGAGGATACCCCTTTTCCCTGATTTGTTCTTCTTGCAGTTTTCATAAAAGTGAGAAATGGCAAACCATGCTCTTTCAGCGCTAGCTTGACGTACCATAGAATTGAGGTTTTTAGCAAACTCAAGTTGGCTTGCCAGTACAGCGCAATATGCACTTCACTCGTATTTACCAATGTCCTTGTTGTCCATCCAGTATCTGAGGCAACTGTTCCGAACAAAACGACCAGTGCGAATAGCTTCATTCAGCTTTCGTACTGCTCTTTCGTTCCTTCTAGTTTTGCTTCCAATACCAACATTTTTACACTCAACTCCTTGACTTAAGTATAGCTCGTTGGCTAGTTGGGTGTGTACAGAAATTGTCAAAAAGGAGACTGCACCCCGCCCTTTTTATAGCGGGATTGAAAATTAATTGGAGTGCGTCTCGTTTTTTACGGGCAATTCATCTACATGAGAAAGACTATACTATACAATATGTGTTCGTGACTCCAGCGAGGATCGCTGTAGTAGAAAGAAGCAAAAATATTATGTTGAGAAAAATGAATTTACAAACCAGACTGATCGGTGCGTTTGTGATGATGGGACTTTTAGTATTTTTAGTTGCCTGGGTAGGATGGAACTCAACATCTAATCTCAGTCAACACATAGATACTCTTGGTAAAAATAACTTACCGAGTATTGAATACTTATTGAAAATTAACCAGGGACAAACCCAAATTGAGGCATCAGAGAGAGCGCTAATTAATCCGGCACTCAGTCAAGCAGAAAGGCAAGATGCCTTAAACAGAATGGACAAGGCTTGGCAGCAGATTCAAGATGCGTTTAAAGCATACGAACTCATTCCACGCATCTCAGAGGAAGACGCAGTTTATCAACAAATGCTTAAGTATTGGGAGGATTGGAAGCAGGAAGATCGAAAACTCCTGCGAATTAATCAAGAATTTGAAAAAATGGGAATTTTCAATCCTGTGGCTTTGCAGCTAAAACTAATTAAGCAGGGTAAAAGTAATTCGCCAGAAATCGCAATAGCAAACACAGCTAGTAACATTTTGGATAAACTTACTCAGCAAGCTAAGGTAACTCGCGTTAAATTTATTGCCTCGGAAAAATCAACCTTAGCCGTTGTTGATTCTAACAAGAAACAAGCAGATCGCGCTTATAAAAGTGCAGAAACTGATATCAGTAAGACTCAAGTAGCTGTATTCTTGGGCATGACAGTTGGACCGCTAACGGCGATTGTTTTAGGAATAGCTTTAAGTATAGCGATCGCCAAACCTTTAGATAAGGCCCTGAAAGGTATTATTAATATGATTGTCAGTTCTTCCACCGAGATCGCTGCTACCATAGAGCAACAGGAACGTATTGCTGTACAACAAGCTGCTTCTGTCAATCAAACAACTAGCACAATGGATGAATTGGGCGCATCATCGAGGCAATCCGCTATGCAAGCCGAATCAGCCCTTGAGAATGCCAGTCATGTCTTAAACATGGCAGCAGAAGGCAGTAAAGTAGTGCAGACAACCCAGCAGGGAATGTTGACTTTGACGGAAAAAGTCGGAGGGATCGCCGAGCAAGTTTTACATTTGAGCCAGCAAACCAATCAGATTGCTAATATTACTAATTTAGTGAGCGATTTGGCTAATCAAACTAATATGCTGGCAATTAACGCTACAGTGGAAGCAGTACGCGCCGGAGAACAAGGAAAGGGGTTTGGGGTGGTGGCGAGGGAAATTCGCAGACTGGCAGATCAAAGCAAGAAATCGGCGGCTCAGATTAATGATTTGGTAAACGATATTCAGAATGCCATTAATAAGACAGTGAGTGTAACTGATGAGGGTAATAAAACTTTAGATAAGAGCCGGAAGTTGACTGAAAGTACGGCGGAGACTTTTAACAATGTTGCTAATGCAATTAACAGTGTTGTTGTCAGCAGTCAGCAAATTTATTTGAATACCAAACAGCAGGCGATCGCTATTGAGCAAGTGGTAGATGCGATGAATGTTCTGAATAAAGGAGCAGCGGAAACAGCTAGCGGTATTACCCAAAGTCGAGTTGGCACTCAAACACTTAACAAAGCGGCTTTAAAGCTCAAATCTGTAGTTTAATTGAGAAAAATAATATCCTCAACTGGGGATTAAGGAGATGGGGATAAAATTTTCCCAATTCCCCATTTCCAATTTCCCATTCCCTATTTTGCCAAAGGATTGAAGGTGACATCTGCCGTCTAGGGAAGGGCTGGGGAGATGTCAAGTAGGTTTCCTCAAAAGGCTGTATAGATGTGTATAGCAATTCTCAAGTGAGTGAGGTACAAATTTAGATTTTAGATTAAAGAATTGAAGAAGTGGGAAATTGGTAATTAACTAGCCAGTACCTCACGAAAGTTGAGAACCGCTATATCAACGATCGCGGCGGGGAATAACCCCATATATTATACCTTGTTAGTCGCTTTGTTGCCGAAGATACTTGACGATTCGTCGCCCACAAATCACTCATCTGATTAAAATCAAATATTGTTCCGAGGTGGGATTCCTCACCGCCTCAAAATTCATCTCATCATTCACTCGAACGGTGAGTGAGAGCTTGTTTTCGATCGAGCTAACTATTGCAGCCAGTACAAAGGGTTTGTGAATGTGGCAAACCCTTTTAGTCAGATTCGATCGCCCAGTCGTATGCTAGATAACACTTAAGAGTTAAATTAATCGGTTATTATGTATAGCACAACAAGTTCAGTTCGATCGACATGACTATCTATATTGGAAATCTGTCTTACCGCGCCACCGAAGAAGACCTGAAAGCAGTATTTGCAGAGTACGGTACTGTCAAGCGAGTTGTCTTGCCTACCGACAGGGAAACCGGTCGGATGCGCGGTTTTGCATTTGTTGAGATGATGGAGGATGCCCAAGAAGACGCTGCAATTGCCGAATTAGACGGTGCAGAGTGGATGGGGCGCCCCTTGCGAGTGAACAAAGCTAAACCGAAAGAAGAGGGAAATCGAGGCGCAGGTATCAAGAGGAACGGCGGATATTAGTCCGCGATGTGGCGGTTGACATCCTCTCGGAACCCACCTGATGCACAAGTGCGCCAGTAGCGCCGAATTGATAGCAGCAGTTGATTTTGGGGATGCAATGTTGTCAAATCCGCTGCCCAAAAACATCGATTCTTTATGGGCTGCACTTGATTCATGCTTTTTGAGAAAGACAGAATTTAAGCTATCGCGCATTTAAATTGTATATTCAGGGCGGGCGGGACGCCCACCCCACAAGACTTTATTTTTTTTTGACAGACAATTTAAATGTCGCAACAGCTTATGCACGCTAGTGTAGAAACCCGATTTCTTCCGCGATACCTGGCTGCTAAAGCCAAGATTTATTAGGAGAAACCGGGTTGATGAATGTCTGTCTTAAAAAGAGTAAACTCGCCCTTTTTCATCAATATAAACTGACCGATCTTGCCTAGTGCGGCTGTCCGATCTGGTGATGCGAATCGTCACAATGTTTTGCTGCGAGTCAACGTTATAGTCGTATTTCAAAGTTGTGGTTCCTCCTGTGGCATTAATCGGAATATTGGCAATGTCGCCGGTGCGATTGCTGATGCGAACAATGATGTTTTTGGTGACTCCGACGGGCAAGGATGACAAGCTGGCACCTGATTGACCGTATTCTAGGTTTAATCCTGTTTCATTTAACAGTCTGAGGGTAATGTTGCGAGTATTGTCAACCTGCGCTTGAGGTTGCCAGAATCCGGGTTTTGTCCCGCCGTCAGTTGCAGGTTGAGATAATGCTGGGTGGGGATGCAGACAGCCGAGGGCGGCAAGTATTGCTGCGGTTGCAATAATTTTTGATTTCACTGTTTGTACCTCCGGGTAAAGTGTTGGTGATATTTCTATCCTAGCTTTAAAATCAGAGCTTTTGATAGCGGAAGGAAAAAGAAGGAAGAAGGAAGAAGGAAGAAGGAAGAAGGAAGAAGGAAGAAGGCCCTTCGGCTTCGCTCAGGGTAAAAAAAAGGAAGAAGGAAGAAGGAAGAAGG
>NZ_JAUBRJ010000125.1:0-11908 GCF_036701805.1 Microcoleus sp. N3A4 | reverse complement strand
AGCTGGCCATTAAAAAGTAATGAAAAACTGCTCTCATCCGCTCTGACAAAAGATTTCGCAATTCTTGGAGAGGTCTACTATAAATAAACTCGCCGGCCTATACTACTTGAGTTGCGATCGCCCCAACCAACTTATCAATCTCGGCCTCAGTGGTAAAATAGTGAACACAAGCCCGCACGCAGTCAGGAGAAAGAATAGTCCGCACCATAATTCCCTGTTTCTCCAACAAATCGACAAGCTTTTTGTGCGGCATCCCGTTAGTTAATCGAAACGAAACTAAACCCGCTTCCGGCGCAGATGTCCGCAAACATTCCAC
Organism: Microcoleus sp. N3A4; assembly: GCF_036701805.1. NCBI lineage: Bacteria > Bacillati > Cyanobacteriota > Cyanophyceae > Oscillatoriales > Microcoleaceae > Microcoleus > Microcoleus sp. N3A4. The sequence continues at coordinate 11,592 of NZ_JAUBRJ010000125.1, read as the reverse complement.
ATCGGGAAGTTCCGACAAACCCTGCCAGAGATACTTACTCAAACGGCAGATTTCTGCATACCTTTCCTCGATCGTACCCCATTCGTATTGCAGGGCGATCGCACTTCGCAAACCCGCATACAAAGGATAAGCCGAAGTCGCAATTTCGTAGCGCTGCGATCCCGACTTCCACCCAAGGACTTTAGCATTAGCATCCGTCACAATTCCCCGCCAACCGATAAACACCGGATGCAAATCTGCCAAAGCTTCAGCACTCACATAAAGCCCGCCCAAACCTTCCGGGCCGCACCACCATTTGTGACCCGTAAAAGCATAAAATTCAACCCCCGATTCAATCAAATTTAAAGGTAAAACCCCCACCGATTGAGCCGCGTCAACTAACACTTTCACTCCTGTTTTATGACATACTTTTACAATCTCAGCCAGAGGCAAAACTTGGCCGGTATTCCACAAAATATGACTGATTACCAACAAGCGAGTATTTGGCTGCAAACTATCAGCAATCACCGCCACCGGATCGCCTTCATTCAAAGTTGCCGCCAACGGACAAACCGAAACCTCAATGTTGAAACGGCGCTGAAGTTCCATTACACTAGCTACAATGCCGGGGTGTTCGCAATCAGAAAGCAGCAAATGGTCGCCCGCTTTCCAGTCAATGCCCCACAGCGCAATATTGCAGCCGACGGTGACATCTTCAGTTAGGGCGATCGTTTCAGGAGGTACGGTCAACTCAGATGCGATCGCACGTCGCGTCAGCATCGCCTCCTGAGCCACCCAAGCCCCCACCTCCCCCGAAAACGGCCCCCCAAGCTGCACCCGTTTGTAAGCACCATAAATCGCCTCTAAAGCAGGCTCAGGCAGCGGCCCTTGTCCGCCGTAGTTAAAATAAGCTTTATTGGCCAAAGCTGGGAATTGTTGCCGGTGATTGTCCTTTGTCATTTTTTTTGGGGAATTATTGATAGCGTTAATATTGAATAACTGATGGTGTGAACTTTCTATCCTGTGACTTTTGCCTCAAGCTAAATAATCAATCCGCGTATCCGTGTCAAAATCTGTGTCATGCTTTCCTTCTAATTATTCTATGCCTTGCGAATACTAAATGTTAATAACTGACAAACTGCTACTTTCCTATCAGCGATGCAATCTCCGAGCATTTTTAGACACCTGCGGAGACTGGAAACAACTAGATCCTCCCAGCGACTTTTTGCTGAAACTGATGCGCGACAGCGCGACATACCAGCAGCAAGCTTTAGAACACGAGACTTACCAACAACCATATTATCCTAGAGGGAATTGGGAAGCTGGCGCGGCCGCTACATTGAGTTTAATGCAGCAAGGGGTCGATCGCATTTACCGAGGAGTTCTGATCCGGGGCGAATTCGGCAAAACCAACGCCACAACAACTTCTCTGGCAGGAATTGACAGTCAATATTTCCCAGAATTTGGCGAAATCCCCGAAACTCCCGTTGATATTTCATCCTCCAATCTTCCCTCTTCCAACATTACCCTGATCGGCCGCCCCCATTTATTAATCAAACAGCCGGGACAATCAAAATTTGGCGATTGGAGTTATATTACTGCGGATATTTGGCTTAGCAAGCGACCAAAACTAGACTATCAAATTATCGCAGCTTTTCACGCCCAAGTTTTAGCTTCCGTGCAGGGAACAATGCCCGAGACTGCGTGGCTGATGCTGCGGAAAAAAGGGCTGTGGGCGGTTAATCTCGACCAGCGAACTCCTCAGATGTTCGAGATTTTAGATGATTGCATTCAGATGATAGAAAATCGAGATAAACCGGAGGTGTTCATTTCCCGGCAAAAGTGCAATCTTTGCGGTTGGTATACAATCTGCCACGCCGAAGCCGAATCAATTAAACATCTTTCATTATTGCCGGGAGTTACTGCCGGCCGCTATGCTAGACTAAAAACTCTCGAAATTACTGATGTAGAAGCTCTCGCTCATGCTAGTTCCGAACTGCTTGCTGATTATCCAGAATTCCCTGACAGAGTTGCTTTTGATGTGGTGCAGCAAGCTCGATCGCACTTGCTAAATCAACCGCTGTTGCGGGAAGAAGGAAGAAGGAAGAAGGAAGAAGGAAGAAGGGAAGAAGGAAGGCACGACACGGATTTTGACACGGAGACACGGATTAACGATCGAGAAGAAGGTAGAAGTGAGAATTCAGAAGAACTTAACTCATCTGAAATCGTACCAGATATTGTAGACAATATCTTGAATGACATCGCAGTTGAGGAAGTAAAAATTAGAGAAAATAAACCTGCGACATCTTCTATACCTGCGCCCATTCTCCGCAGCAAACCAATTCCGTATTCCCAATCTGTCTTTTTGCCGATCGCCCCAATCGAACTCTACTTTGATATTGAAGCGGAACCCGAGTTAAACTTAGATTACCTCCACGGAGTCTTAGTTGTTGACAGGTACAACAATACGGAAAAATTCCACGGTTTTTTAGCAGAATCAGCAGCAGAGGAAGGTGCAATCTGGCAGCAATTTTTAGAATTAATGTGGGCTTATCCAATTGCTCCGATTTTCCACTTTTGCGACTACGAAGTCAAGACTTTTAAGCGACTGGCTAAACTTTACAACACTCCAGCATACTTGTGGAAACCCGTGCTGAAACGGTTTGTAGATATTCACAAACAAGTGACGCAAAAAGCGATTATGCCGGTAGAAAGTTACGCACTCAAACCAATTGCCCGCTGGCTGGGTTTTGACTGGCGAGATGCTAAGGCTAATGGTGCTCAGTGCGTCTGCTGGTACGACGATTGGCTCAAAACCGGCGATCGATCGCTCTTGGAGGCGATCGTCCGCTACAATGAGGACGACTGTCGCGCTACATACATAGTTAAAGATTGGTTGACCAATTTTTTGCTGAATCATGAGCCGTGATTTGTAGATGTAACGAACCGCGAAGGCGCGTTCGGCGAAGCCGTTCCCGAAGGGTAGGGCGCGAAGGAAGAAAGGGAAGAGGAAGATAGGTAATAATGTATTTATTGGTAAAATGCGAAAGCTAGCAAAAGCAACTATATTTATTGTTTGTTTTTTGATGGCAGCAACTGTTGCTATTTGGGTAAACCAGTCAGCCAAATCTTTCGCCGTTACCAAAATAGATTTTATCGGCAGAGCAATATTTCCTACAGGTTCTCCGTTTCAAGGGACGGAAATTGGCGGACTTTCGGGCATTACTTATGATGCCGACAAACAAGTTTATTATGCCATTTCTGATGACCGCAGCAGCAAAGCTCCGGCGCGCTTCTATACTCTCAAAATCAACTTGCAATCTGGTAAACTGGAAAAAGAGCAAATTACTTTTACTGGTGTCACTACTTTATTAGATGAAAACGGTAAAAGTTTTCCTGAATTAAGTTTAGATCCAGAAGCCATAGCTTTTACTGGCAACAGCGTGTTTGTTTCTTCTGAGGGAGATGTCGATCGCCAAATAAATCCTTTTATCAAAGAGTTCTCCCTCGATGGTAAACTCCTGAAAACGCTGGCAATTCCTGAACTGTTTTTGCCCGACGACAAAGGCAGTAAAGGCATCCGCAACAATCTATCATTTGAAAGTTTAACTTTAACGCCCGATCGCAAATACCTATTCACCGCCACCGAAAATGCCTTGGTTCAAGATGGCGCTGTACCTTCCCTGGAAACCGGGAGCCCGTGTCGGATTTTGCGCTACGATGCGGTGAGCGGCAATCCAGAAGCATCGTTTCTCTACATCACCGAACCGCTACCCGCTGGTGCGAATCCTGTGGGAAAATTAACTAGCAACGGTTTAGTGGATTTGGTGGCGATCGACGATAACCGTTTGCTGAGTTTAGAGCGTGCTTTCTCCCTGGAAACCGGAGTTACTGTTAAACTATTTGAGATTTCCTTGGAAAAGAGCGATCGTATTGAAGCACTCGAAAGCCTCCAAAGCCGTCTGGGCGAGGTTTCTCCCGCTCAAAAACGGCTGCTGCTGGATTTGGAAACCCTGAAAATTCCCCTAGACAACATTGAGGGGTTGACATTTGGCCCCGCCCTGGCGGATGCTAGCAGAAGTCTAATTTTGGTGAGCGACAACAACTTCAGTCCCCTGCAAGAGACTCAGATTTTGGGCTTCCAAATAAAAGTTCAAAAAACCTCTTGACAAAAGGTGAAGTTATAGGCATAATAGAAATTGTGCCTGAAAAAACGGCAAAACGAGGGACAGTAGTTCAATTGGTTAGAGCACCGCCCTGTCACGGCGGAAGTTGCGGGTTCGAGCCCCGTCTGTCCCGTTCTCTCGTAAATAGAAAGTTTAAACCTTTCATAAATCTCTTTCTAAATTGAGTTCGTTTGTAGTCAGGACTTCATTGCTCCTGCGGATAAAAAAGGACTAAATTCCTGACTGCGAATCTTATGATATTTACATAGCTAGACATGATTAAGGAGCGGGAAAAGATGACCGTTACAACCATTAACCCCTCACCGGAAAAAACTACACAACGGGTAGTATTATCTAATATCAGTTGGCAGACTTACGAAAGCTTATTAGCAGAAGCGGGAGACAAGAGATCCTCGCGATTTTCATATTTTCAAGGAGTCTTAGAAATTATCATGCCATCTGACTTGCATGAAACTATTAACTGTTTGCTCAAACGGATAGTTACAGCTTTGAGTGAGGAGTTGGACTTGAAGATTAAGGGATTTGGTTCGACGACTCTCAACCGTGAAGATTTAGAACAAGGTGCAGAACCAGATTCATGTTTTTATATCCAAAATGTCGATCGCATTCTAGGGAGAAGGCTTGACATCTCAACCGGTCCTCCCCCAGACTTGGTAATTGAAGTTGATATTACCAGTCCTTCTTCTAATCGATTTGTAGTTTACACACAGCTAGAAATCCCTGAAGTTTGGCGGTATCGGGCACAAACTGTACAAATTTATCAATTGCAAAATCGGGAATATATTACTTGCGATCGCAGTCCGACATTTCCCATCCTTTCTGTAGCAATGCTCAATCAATTCTTGCAGATGGCAGAAACTCAAGATGACAATGCCATAATTCGGTCTTTGCGTCAATGGGCGAACGAGCAGTTGCGATCGCCCGAAAATCAGCAATAATACTAAACTTAATTTAACTAATTCCTTTCTCCCACGGACGATCGACTCCCAGCAGCGCTCAAAGGTGTTGGATAATAAACGGTCGGGCTATCTGATATGTCAGAACCAGTACGATGGGCACGAGGATCGGAATAGCCACTAACAATCCCCATTTGCCAAACTTAATTTTTTGACCGTCCGATTTGAAGAGGACAATCACAGCGACAATTCCCATCAGTACCCAGAGACCGCCGAAGCCAATGAAAACTGTATAGCCTGCATCTTGCATTTTGTTTCCCGCTTTTAATAGTAGTCGATCTTTAATGTTAGTTGCAGTCTGTTTCTACTGACATCTTCTAATAGGTCGATCGAATTTCCCCAATATTACTCATTTCGAGTTTGGTTGGCAGCGGCCTTGACTTTCGCACTCGATCCGCTGAGTTCGATCGCTCATAATTGTTGCTAAATCCGGCCTGCCCGTCAACATCAGCCGCCAGTCTGCCCAAATTCCGTACAGCCAATTCGCGATCGCCCCAACAATCGGTAACTTAGTCACAGCATAAACCCATCCCATACCTAAAATCTCGTAAGTGCGGCGAAAAACCTCCACATTTTTAACCGTCGTACCGTCGGGTAATATCGCGTGAATCCGGCCCATCGCCGTTTCATAGTCGATTCTGCCGTGGGCCTCCGGGTTGTAGCCATCATCCGCGATATCCACAAACGACACTAAACCTCGCCCCGCGTCGCGTTTTTTTAAGAAATTAACCTCCCGCACGCACAAAGGACATTCACCGTCGTACAGCAACTCAATCTGCCAAGCAGGCGCAACAAACTCGGGTGAGGGCGCAACAGATTCGGAAAACTCAGTTTTAGCAGCAGACATAGGGAAATATATTTGAATGTCGTCGATCGCACACAAACATTTTACAAGAATAGGACTTACGCATTGACAAAAAACATCATCTATTATGTATTCTAGACAAGGCCATCACTGAATCGGTTTGCCAAAATATGCTCACGTATAACTGAAGTGAATAGATTCCTTTGGACTTCATACCAGTTACTAATTATTTTTTCCGACCGCATAAACTCCAATTTTACAAATGCTTGAAGTGAACAAAATATATGAGTCTTGATTGCAGAGGTGTCTCTCACCATGAAACGACAAATTCCACATACTTGTTTGATGGCTCTATGAAAGGTTTCAATTTCCCAATGAGTATCATGAATTGTGAGAAATTCATCTCTTGTTATCTCCTGAATCTTTGACTCATCTGGCAAATACAAAATGTAGTGTCTAGAGGCCTCTTTTTTAAAGCTTTTCCTAAACATTTTTACAAATCCAAATTCTTTCCCAGGAGTTCTTAATCCTGATTCAGGAATGACCAGAGTGCTTACCTGGCAATAATTATGTGGCTCATTTGAGACAGTCCTATTTTTTTCAATTCCGAATAGAAAACCCAATTTCTGGTTTTTTAGAAATTTTAAGTTTGACACTCCTGAATACCAACTATCTCCTGTTACTATTCTTGGCTTGACTCCCCAGCTTATTATTTCGCTCACCATTTCTCTCTTCGTAATCGTTTTTGGTTTTTCCCTCCTTTTTGTCATATATTCTGTAATTTATTGGGACTGAATTACCATTAATATCGCTGTAATATAGGGTGATTAAATTTAAGCCAATAATAGTTTTGTGGGCTTTTCCTGACCAAAAATAACTGATTAATTCGGCATTTTTGGGGTTACTGTAAATCTTTTCTATGACTGTATCGTCTACACTCAGTATCCCTCCTTGCAGATTTATTATTTTCTCTATTGTGTTGAATAAATCTTTGGGTTCGTATCTCTCTCTTAACAAAAATCGATTGATACTATCATGTGAAACATTTCCCAATATCTCTGATAACCTGCTACACCCTCCCAACTTTGGCTCTGACATCAATGCAGGAGGTGTAAGTGTCTATATTACATTGTGCTGTCGAGGGTTTAGTTATTTTTCTCATTGTCCGATACCTAGAAAGTAGACGATCCATATTTATCAATGCACTGTTTAGTTATTTTGTCAATGCGTGAGTCCTAAAGAATTATTTGGTAGCCCTACGACAGTTATTTGTGCTTTGAAAATAGTCCCAAAGGTGAATCCAGTCTGGGCCGCCCGCAATGTTAGTATCATCAAGATACCGTTTGCTGACTTGCCGGAGACTGTAGCCCGATCGCCCGATCGTCTATTATCGAGCAATTCGAGGCAAAGCAACTGCCAAGCACAACTGTTAAGCCGGCAACAAACTATATTAAAATTTGTAGTCACAGGAACAGCAAATCCCCAGCCAGCAAATCGCACCTAATCTAAAAGCAAAAATCTACATGAATGTCAGAGTCCGTCTAGCCCCCAGTCCCACAGGAAACCTGCACATCGGTACCGCCAGAACCGCCGTATTTAACTGGCTGTTTGCCCGCAACCAAGGCGGTAAGTTCATCCTGCGGGTAGAAGACACAGACGTAGAACGTTCTAAGAGCGAATACACCGATAACATCCTCGAAGGACTCACCTGGCTGGGTATGGAGTGGGATGAAGGCCCGAGTTTTCAGTCGCAGCGTCTGGAAATATACCGCAAAGCAGTCCAAACCCTTCTAGACAATGGACTCGCCTACCGCTGCTACACCACGTCGGAAGAACTCGACGAAATGCGGGAAGCACAAAAAGCCAACAAACAGGCCCCCCGCTACGACAACCGCCACCGCAACCTGACAAGCAAACAGCGCGCAGCTTTTGAAGGCGAAGGGCGACAAGCTGTGATTCGGTTTATCATCGACGACGATCGCACAATTTCTTGGAACGACATGGTGCGCGACACCGTAACCTGGAAAGGTAGCGACCTCGGCGGCGACATGGTAATTGCCAGGGCATCCAGCGGTGGCGTCATCGGCCAACCACTCTACAACCTCGCCGTAGTTGTTGATGACATCGACATGGCCATCACCCACGTCATCCGCGGCGAAGATCACATCGGCAATACTCCGAAACAAATATTGCTCTACGAAGCTTTGGGCGCGACAATCCCAGAATTTGCCCACACGCCGCTGATTTTAAACACCCAAGGGCAAAAGCTTTCTAAACGCGACGGCGTAACCTCGATTTCTGACTTCAAAGATATGGGTTACGTCCCCGAAGCTCTAGTTAATTACATGACTTTGCTGGGCTGGACTCCGCCGGATTCAAAGCAGGAAATATTTACACTGTCGGAAGCAGCAGAATTATTTACATTCTATCGAGTCAACAAAGCCGGTGCAAAATTTGATTGGGATAAACTCAATTGGCTCAACAGTCAATACCTGCACAAAATGCCAGTGCCGCAATTGACTGATTTGCTGATACCTTATTGGCAGAAAGCCGGTTATGAGTTTGACGCCGAGGCAGACCGCCCCTGGCTCGAACAAATAGCTGCTTTAATCGGCCCGAGTCTCGTTCGCTTAACCGATGCTGTGGATATGTGCAAGTTGTTCTTCTCCACCACGGTGGAATACGAAGAAGAAGCACTCGCACAGTTGCAGCAAAGAGGGGCTGCACAGGCTTTACAAGCAGTTGTAGAAGCTATGGAAAGTCATTCCAGCCTGACATCAGCGGAAGCTCAGAAAATCACTAAAAAGCTCAGTAAAGAGAAAAATCTTAACAAAGGGCTAATTATGCGATCGCTCAGAGCAGCTCTGACAGGTGCAATGCACGGCCCCGACCTGATAGAATCTTGGGTAATCCTTCACCAGCGAGGAACGGCTAAAACCCGCTTGCTTGATGCCATTAGCAACTTGAATTTGCCGGCTGTTGGTGTCGCGGCCGAAACTCCTACCCCAGAACAACCAAAGGCAGAAACAGTCGCCGAAACTCCTGCTACAGAACAGCCAGCAGTCGAAACACCGACTGTTGAAACAGCAGCGGCCGAGGTGACAACAGTCGAAATACCGGCTCCCGAAACAGTCGCAGCCTCGGTTTCAGCAGTCGAAATACCGACTCCAGAAGCAATCTCCGCGTCCGTAACAGCAGTCGAAATACCGGCGGCCGAAACAGTCGGAACGGAGGTCGCAGCAGTCGAAAAATCGCCTGTGGAAACAGTCGGCACCGAGGTTTCAGCAGTCGATATTTCGGCAGTTGAAACAGCCGCAGCAGCAGTTGAAATACCTGCCGCCAACCAGCAAAAAACTATTGCGAGTGGAGAAATGACTTCATCAAACGAACCAGAAACAACCGTTATCATCACCGAAATTCCTGCCGGAAATGAAGCAGACAGTTCGATCGGTACAACAAAAGTCTTAATTACCGAAGAACCGCCAAGTCAGGCCGAGCAGATCAAAGAACAAATTATCTCAATTTTGTCCGAGTTTCCCGCTTACATCGGCAGCTTTTACGAGCAGTACAAAAGTCCCCTGACAGTTGTAGGTTTAATTTTAGCCTCGATTGTCTCTTTGAAAGTGCTTTTGGGAATAGTAGACGAACTCAACGACATTCCCCTGCTAGCACCCACATTCGAGCTAATTGGTATCGGATACGCCGGGTGGTTTGTCTACCGCTATTTGCTGCGATCGTCCAACCGGCAACAATTAGGTCAAGAAATTCAAGCCTTGAAAGAACAAATTCTCGGCAAAAAATCCTAAATTTTTGCTGGTAATTTGTTGAATTATTACCCGACATTGACAATTTTAAATAAGTTGTCAGTGTCGGGTTTTTTTGTAGGAAAGGGCGATTATTTTGGCAATGGGCGATTGAAATCGCTGAGTTTACGGCAACACAAACGAAGTCTGCCTACGCGGACTCATGGTTTAATGGCTAATTCTTTGGTCGAGTGCGCCACCAGACGATCGCAGCCGATCCAAAGGCGATCGCGCAACTCAAAAGAAAGGAAAATAGAAACGGATGCCACAGAATTAATGGTGCGGGGACGTGGTTTTGTTGCAGCGTCTCGAAGAGTTTGTCTGTGCCGCTTGATGCTGCAATTCCTCCGGCTGCTAAACCGACGCCGATCGCCTGTACAGTGCTTTCTAGTCGATCGTCTCGGTTTTTCTCTGCTACCTCGCTCTTGCGGAGTTCGATTTGATTGGCGCGATCGCTCCTTGCTTGTTCTATTTCTACTATCCCTCGAATTGAGGCGATCGCTTGTTCGATTAAGCCTGTTCCGTGTCGGAAATATCCTAAGTCGCCTGCTATTTGCGATCGCATATATGGAGCACTTTTTCTACTGAAGTTATTTAATATTGATAGTTCTTCCTTATCGATTCCTAGTATATCACAAATTTTCGACAAAATGTCAGTGTAATTGTTAAGATTTAGCGCAATTGTATTGTCATAATCTTCGAGTTTCCGCAGCAGGCGAGTATAAGTTACAGCCTTGCTGAAGAGTTGCTTTAACTGTTCCTGAAATTCCTGCAATTGGGCGGAAGTTAATACAGTTCCTCTGGAAAATTGAGCCTGCAAAATCTCCATATTTTTCTCAATAATGCGGTATTCGCGATCGAGTTCGCGGTAAATCTGGCGGCTGTCTTGAAAAGCTTTGATAATTTTGTTGCGGTGAAATAGTAAGTCGAGTATTTCTTCCTGGCAAGTGTTAAAATCCTTGTCGGTTTGTTTGTCGGCAAGCAGCCAGACAAGCAGGTGGCGGTAATTCGCAATATCGCTAATTAAACCGTATTCAAAAATCGGACTGCCAAATAATTTACCAGAACGGTAAAATAAAGGCGGCGAGTCGCTGTGAAATAAGGCATCGCGACATTTATCGGCGAGGGGTTTGAGGGAATCTAACTTATCCGAAGAGTTTTCGGGAAGCCATGCGGTAATTAGGAGAGTTTGACCTAAAAATTTATCGTCGCCACTGATGAGTAAGGCTTGATTTGGGTTGAATTGCTGGATGAAATCGACATCTACATTATCAGCAGTGCCGTCTTCCGGGCAACCTATATTTAAGCAGAAAGCATAGCTGTCTTGAATTTGTAGCGGTTGGGCAAAACCTTCTACGGGCGGATTGCTGTTGAATGTCAGGGCGACATTTGGCAGCAAATCTTCGCGGTAGCTGTGGGAATTTTGGGGGAAAACTAGATGGGGTGTTAGCTGTGTATCGGTGAAGTTGGCGAGGATATTGTCGCAGTGTTTCCACAGAGGATTATGGCGGCCCTGACGGTCATTGTACAGTTGGAAAGCGTATAAATAGACATTGGGGGCAGAAATTTTGTCGCTCATCTTATTGGCGCGGTGGCTATGAATTGGGAAGGCGTTTTTTGAGGTTTTCGGGTAACTCTGGATAGCGGTTTGATAGTTTTGGTTCTTGTGCTTCTTTTTTAGTAGGTTGCGGTTCTAGTTTTCTTTCAATTTTATTGATTTCATCTGTTATTTTAGGATAGTTTGCACACCAATCGCCAAGGGCGTCAGCTACTTCGTTGTTCGATTGGGTGCATCTCACTTTGGCGAGTATGCCCAAAAAGGGTTAAAATGAAAAAGCTAGTAAAATTGCCAAATAAAGATG
>NZ_JAUBRJ010000189.1:0-1180 GCF_036701805.1 Microcoleus sp. N3A4 | reverse complement strand
GGGTGCATCTCACTTTGGCGAGTATGCCCAAAAAGGGTTAAAATGAAAAAGCTAGTAAAATTGCCAAATAAAGATGAGGTAAAGAAAATGACACCCTCAGACCAAGAACAGCTAAAAGCCCACTTAAAAGCGGCCGCAGAAATTCTTTACAAAAATACAGATCCAACCGAGTTAAAAAGTTTTGACAGTATCGAAAAATCTCTTCGTCAAAAAATGTTAGAAGAAGTTGGTCCAGAACTAGGTAGCTTTTTTTTTCAGCAGCATCAGGAATTGAAACAGGAAAACCCCGAAAAATAAAATCAATAGTCGGTTCGCTCGAAATTACAGATAATCAGGCGAAATATTTTGGATTGAAAGCTTATAGTCAATTCAGTCCACTGATGGAAAAATGCTGTCTTTTAATCAGTGCCAACGAATCTTATCAAATGGCAGAAAAAGATTTAGAGATTTTCACTGGTATCAAAATCTCTCACAGTACATTACATAGATTAGTCAAGCGACAAGAATTTGAATTACCTATATCTAAACAAGGAGTCCAAGAAATTACATTAGATGGCGGAAAAGTCAGACTACGCAACGAATCTAAAGGCGAAGGATGTTACTGGAAAGACTATAAAGCCGTTTGTTTCGATAATGTTTATTCGGGAGCATTCTTTCAAAATAATCAAGATTTAATTGATTGGACTAACAGCCAAAAATTGCTACATCCTATGTATTGTTTGGGAGATGGTCATGCCGGAATTTGGAAGATATTTCAAGAAATCGGAGATGTCGAACAAAGACAAGAAATTTTAGATTGGTATCATCTAAAAGAAAATCTTTACAAGATAGGAGGCTCACTAAAACGTTTAAAGCTAGCAGAAAATATGTTGTGGCAAGGCAAAATAGATGAAGTCATTAATCTATTTAAAGAAATGAAAAAAAAAGAAGTTAAAACATTTTGTAACTATTTAGAAACCCATCGTTGTCGAATAGTCAACTACCAATACTATAAAGAAGAATCCATAAGTTCGATTGGTTCTGGAACAGTTGAATCAATTATTAAACGAATTGGATTCAGGGTCAAAATATCAGGAGCGCAATGGAATATTGAGAGTGTTCCCTCTATCCTTTCTCTTCGCTGTGCTTACCTCAACGGTCAACTTTCAATTTGATGTATTTGCCAAAGTGAGATGCACCC
>NZ_JAUBRJ010000124.1:0-11961 GCF_036701805.1 Microcoleus sp. N3A4 | reverse complement strand
TACTAAAGTATCCCGTGTCGTTTTTCCTCCCAGCGCTAAAGCGACTGGGTTTCCAAACTCCCGCGAGGGCTATATGACTATTTAATAGTCCTACTACTTGTGCAATGTGCATCATCTGCGAGTTGACCTTTATCAAAGTATCGCGGTATCCACTCTGAGTCAACCCGCGAGGTTAAAATAAATGGTGTAGCAGGTCAAAAAAAGGTACAATAGGGCAGTAAAAGCACAAACAACAGCCTTGCCAGCAAAACTCCCCAGAATAGTTGTATATCTTGCAGAAGAACTTAAAGCAGACCTAGAGCGGTTAGCCTTCCTCGCATTATCGGCCGGTCTAGAATATGGTGTTGACATTAATTCAAGAAGCAGTAGATGAGGCTAAATCTGAGGGGAGAATTCAAAGCGACGATCGATCGCAGCAACACAAAAGCGACAGCAACGAACAAGACTTATTTTGGATGAAAAAAGGGCGATCGCACTTTTTCAATTCATACGATCGCCCTCAACAATTACTCTTTCCAGTAACGGGTTAAAATCCGAATTACCTCACCCGCTATCGGCGATGGTAGAGGCGGACTCCATTCTCCAACTTGTGCAAAACCTAAAACGTGCAGCAGATTAACGATGCTGTCTACCGCTTTGGGAACGCCACACAACAGCAAACGAATCGGTTGCTTACCTTGAGGTACATCAGGAATTTCTTCCCGGAGCAGTTCGGGAACTGACTTTGGCTGTGATATCATAGACTTTGAATTACACGAATAGTGGAATTGCGATCGCCCTCAAGTTTTCCAGGCCAGGGGCGATCGCTTTTCCGTTTGTACATCCTGAGTCTAGTTCAATCGCTGCCGTTTGTCAATCGTTACGACAAAATAAATGGTCGCAGCGACAACTGATGGGATAGTCAAGGTTGCAGAATGGTAACATCTGCTTGCAAAGTTATCCCTAGCAGTTGAGCATCAGCAGTGATCCGTTGGAAATTAGCAGTTGTGATGGCCGATCGCAATATCAGCAATAAAGAATTGGCTGCTTTAATTGGGATGCACCCAACTTCTGTGTCTAAAATCAAAACCCGTCGCCGACTCACCAGAATTGACGAAGCAACCCTTAGCGCTTTGTGCAGAGCACTGAACTGTCAGCCTGGGGATTTAATGGTGTATGAGGAGGACAATCCCGATGACTTAAAATGACATGGTGAACACGCTACCTATTACTTACTCTTCGCCAGATGAATGTCTATTTCCTGCTTCAGCTCGGCTGGTCAAATTCAGCAACCTGTTTTTGACCAAGGGATGTAATCGCTAAAACTAAAACACTTAACGTAAGGCCTAAAATCGCATAACTCGGTAGTGAAAAAATAGTTACTTTAAACAAATAAGGCAATTCCCCCCCCTTCCAGTTCCACCGCTTTTCTAGAAACACCAACAGCCCGCCATGAATCACAGCGGTTTGCACCGTGACACAGCCAACGCCCAATAACCAAACCGACATTCTTTGCCTAGAGAAGGCACAATTTTTAATCTGAAAACATAAATCATTCAGCAAAAAAACCACCGCCGGTGCTAACATCACAGAACTGGTGGGCTGAGAATAGTTGATAGCAATACTCAAAGTAGAAATTAGCACCATTTCAGATAAGTCAACCTTTTTTGACCAAGCATTGCGAGATTGTTTTTTGTAAAAATACCAACTCACTAAACCAACTAGCAGCAGACTGATCGAGTCAGAAAATAGCTTCGCCACAAAGGGACTATCGGGAAAAAATCTCGGCCCCATAACCCTTAAATCAAGGCGACTCATAGAAATATAAGCATTATTCGATGGATCGTTGAGCCAGAGTGGAAATCCACGAGTCGCATCCTGTATAAATCCTGTTAAAGAATTGCCCGTTACAGCTAGACCTATAACTGCTAAAAAAGTTACCGTTACTATTGATATAAAAACTAGCTTAAACCGTCTTTTGATTAAAAAATAAGGAATAAACAATATAACTAAAGTAGGTTTAAAAAGGGCAATTCCTAATAAAATTCCTGCAATTACATCCCGATTTTTTATAGCATAAATAAACATCCATAACAGCAGAACGGCAATAAAATTTGCCACATTGCCAACTTGAAGATCGAAGACAAAACCGTAGAGGAATGCAACTGATATACTACAAATAGTCCTAAAAGCTCGTGACTGCGACTCCAACAAGATATTCGCTCCCCATAAAACAAAACCTGTGGCAATAAGATGCAGCCAAGTCCAGATTGTGAATGCAGTCTTCATGGGGAAATAGCCCAAAAACCACAGCAGAGGAATGATATTAGGTGGATAAACAAAAGATGGAATAAACCCGCACACTTTTGTGATGCTACAGAAACCGATGTTAAACACCTCGACATTAAAGGGACTCAAATGCTGATGGGCTAATTTACTCGCTACATAAAACCACTTAAAATCCCAGTAAGGCGGATCTGGTCGATGAGTCAGATTGTAAACCAACCAACCGGTATAACTGAGAAATCGGGTGAGAACTAATACAAGAACTGCTTGCAAAATAAAGTTAACGAAAGGTTGACGCAAAAACTGAGTCAACCTTTCGATCGAAGGATGTTTTAAAAAGAAAGAATCTTGCCATGCTGTTTTTTCGCTATCTAATCGCCAATTAAATTTTAGAAACAAAGCGACTGTAATTAAAATAATTACATTCCTGAATCCAAAGCTAATCATAAAAAATAATTTTAATAAATTTACTCTTTGATGATATCACAACCATAAAATATCAACTAAAAATCAGCATTTCAACCTAAAATATTGACTTTTGTTCCAGATTTCTACCTAACTCTCTTTTCTCTCTTCTCTCTGCGTCCTCTGCGCCCTCTGCGGTTAGAAAAAAAAATCTTATTCACAAACGAAATAGCATTGCCATCCAAAAGCCCGATCGCACTTTTGTCCCTTATAACCCTGTTCACCCCCAAACATATGCGTTAACCTAGTTGACTACAGCTTGTACCGCACTCCCCAACTAAATTCATGCTTCCCCGCATCAAAGAATTAGCCGCCACCCTAGCACCCCGCTTAATCGAAATTCGCCGCCACATCCACTCCCACCCCGAACTCAGCGGCCAAGAATATCAAACCGCCGCCTACGTAGCCGGAGTTCTCGCATCCACCGGAGTCCGCGCGATCGAAGGAATCGGCAAAACAGGAGTCCTCGGCGAACTCAAAGGCAACAGCAGCGAGTCCCGGTGGCTGGCAATTCGCACCGATATGGACGCTTTGCCGATTCAAGAACGCACTAACTTAGAATTTTCCTCCCGCAACGAGGGAGTGATGCACGCCTGCGGCCACGACATCCACACCACCGTCGGTTTGGGCGCAGCAATGATATTGTCTCAGCTAGAGGAAAAATTGCCAGGTCACGTCCGCTTCTTGTTTCAGCCGGCGGAAGAGATTGCCCAAGGTGCTCAATGGATGATTAAAGATGGGGCGATGCAAGATGTTGACGGCATCCTCGGAGTGCACGTTTTCCCGACGATTCCCGGCGGTTGCATCGGTATCCGCCACGGGGCACTGACGGCGGCGGCAGATGACATAGAATTGATTGTGATGGGCGAATCCGGCCACGGTGCGCGTCCCCACGAGGCGATCGACGCAATTTGGATTGCTTCTCAGATAATTACCACTTTGCAGCAGGCAATTAGCCGCACGCAAAATCCTTTGAGGCCGCTGGTTTTGACGATCGGGCAAATTAACGGCGGGCGAGCGCCGAACGTGATTGCCGATCGAGTAAAATTGCTGGGAACCGTGCGATCGCTGCATCCAGAAACCCACGAAAAACTGCCGGCTTGGATCGAACAAATTGTTTCCAGCGTCTGCGCGACTTACGGCGCTAAGTACGAACTCACCTACAAGCGCGGCGTCCCCGGAGTCCAAAACGACCCAAAACTCACGCAATTAGTCGAAACTGCGGCTTTAGAAGCTTTAGGTCGATCGCGCGTCCAAATTTTACCAGAACCCTCCCTCGGCGCGGAAGATTTTTCGATGTATCTAGAACACGCACCGGGAACCATGTTTCGCTTAGGAGTGGGACTGACTGACAAACCGAACTATCCCCTCCATCACCCGCAATTTGAGGTTGACGAAGCGGCCATTGTGACCGGCGCTGTCACCTTAGCCTATGCCGCCTACCAATATTGGCAGCAAAAGTGAGAGTTATTAGTCATTTGTCATTCGTTATTTATCTAATCATCTCCGGTAAAATAGACCTAATTCCTGTAGGGGCGGGTTCGCCTTAGTCTCCGATATAACACTAGAGAACCAATAAACCCGCCCCGACTTTTTAGCGAACCGGAAGCGATCGAAATATATATGTCTATCTAGTGGGGGCGGGTTTTTGAGATTGTTAATTATTGGCCGGTATTGTTGGTGAACCCGCACCTACGAATTTTGGTTATTGCGATCGTACATTCATCAACAATTTACTATTTCCTCTGTTCCCTCCTTTGCAAATCCCGCAATTGCTTCTCTACCTTTTGGGCCATTGGCAAATCTCCCAAAGTTGTATATCCATCTTTTGCCATTCGCAAATATTTCATAGCTTCCAGATTATTTCTCATCGCTGAATGAACTTGTCCCAATCCGTATCTAGCGGCTGTCAACTCCTCAATATCGTCAGGTTTCGCGGTATTAATCACCTTGGAATAGTAGACTTCAGCCTGGGGAACCAGTTGTAGCTTTTCCAGATACAGGTCGCCCAACGTGCGATAAATAGGCGGTGTTTCCACGCCTGTTTGTTGTAAATCTTCTAAAATTTCTCTTGCTTCGGCAATCAAGTTTGTGTTAAGATAAACGCTAGAAATTGCTAATTTTTTAGCGTTTTCGTTAGGTACTTGTTTGTCGATCGCCCCAACCGCATCCTTAACAGCCTCAACCTGCTTCTCATCCAGCAACCCAAACTCTATATCTCCTTCTCCCACAGCACTTTCTGAAGAAACGCCAGTATTCGCCTCGACAATTAATCTGTACTTAACACCCGGTTTCAGCGCCGGTTCTCCCGGATACACAGCCTCAGTACCGCTAACAGTCATTTCCCAGTTTAATTTTGCTCCATTTTCGCGGAGGCTCAACTTATAGCTAGTAGCACCAGCAACCGGATTCCACCGCAAAATTGGCTTGCTGTCGAGCAATTTCGTCCGCCTCGGACTGATTATATAAGGAATTGGCGCGCTATTCCAAGCAATTTTACCGTCGCCGCGATCGGGACATCTAATTAAATTGCGATTGCATTCAGACTGCGACGTGTCGCTTACCAACAAACAGCTATTCAATTGATTTTCGCCGGCTTTAATTAACTTAATTCCTAAATCTGCACATTGGATTGTAATTTGTCCGTTTTGTGCAGTTTGCAGTTTGTCGCCCGGATAAATCGGCGTACCGGCGGTGGGGCGAATATTTCTGCCATCTTGACGCTGTAGCTGCACTTCGCCGCTAATATTCAGGATTTGTCCGTTAGGTATTCTTTTCGTTGCTGCGATTGCAGGGGAAATTATCGGATTGTTAGCAAAGATTTCGGGGAAACCCTCGCCAGTTCCGAAGTGGAGATGAGGCAAAATATCGACCGAAATTAACGTAAATGCGATCGAGCTTGCACCTATACAAAATGCCGTCTGTTTTTTCATTTAATCTTTCCTATTATTTGTAAACGTTGCTTTGCCAGTTGCCGACATTCATCTTGTTCTGGTATGCGAGAATTGGCAAATTTCAGCGTTTCTTGCCAATGTTTTAGTGATTCTTGCGGTTTACTTTTTGTTTCGAGTACCTGCGCTAAAAGACATTGAGCTTCGGGACTTTTACTGTTGAGAGATATTGCTGTTCTTAAGTCTTCTTCCGCTGCATCGTATCGCTTTTGGTTGAATCGCAGCCATCCGCGATTTTTGAAACAAGCTGATTTTACTCCATCGTATTTAGCATTTTCTAAGCAAAGTGCGATCGCCTTTAAAACCTCTTGAGGTTTATTTTCCAGCAAGAACGATCGAGATATTTGAGCGTGAGCTTCGGGAAGTCCCCGCCAGACTGCACTTTGCATAGCTTCTTGCGCGCACTTGCGATCGCTCAATTCGTTGCAAAGAAAAGACAAGTTATAGTAAGCCTCGCCGTTAGTGGGGTTGATTAACGCAGCTAAATTGTAGGAACTTTTAGCGATTAAAGGATTGCTGTAGTGGTTTGTCTTTCCAAATGCGTTGATTGCAGATGCAATATTAGGGCCGATGAATGGATAGCCGATCGCAAAAGTAGCTAAACTAATGCTGGCACGCTGCATCAATTTAGTTGGAATGATAAATTGCCGATAATGTGACGGTCGATCGCGCGCCACATCATCCGCTGCGGCCGTGAAAGGTCGATCGCGCGCCACATCATTCGCTGCAGCCGTGAAAGGTCGATCGGCTCCCCATTGTGGTAAAATAAACTCCTCAAACGTCGGATGCTGACACAGCATTGGAATCCCGCTAGCACCCGGAAATCGAGAGTCCCAGTACCGCAAATCATCCTTAGCTTTTCGCACTGCCAAAAACAAAAGCTCTCCTGCCGCCAAATATTTAAACAAGAACTTCACAAAATCGTGAGCAATTGGGTCTGGTAGCGGTGCGCGCATCACAATTATTGACGGTAAATCCAGACCCTCAGCAACTATATCTGTTGCAATTCCCAAGCTCGAACAAGAATTAAAAATCAGCAACTGCAAGCCATTACTAATAGCTTTTTTTAAACCAGCTTTTAACTCCTCTACTGTGATAGTATTGTTGTCAGAATTTCGATTGATATACAGCACCCCGTTAGCAGCATGATTATCGCTGTTGCTGTGTCCGGCAAAAAAGATAATTTGCCAGCCTTTTTCATCAAAAAGCTCATCGTGAAATTTTTGAGGTGTCGGCTCTTTAAGAAACTTTAATTCGCAGCGCTCTCCCAAACATTTTTCTAGACTTCTGCTATCTTTTTTAACATCAATTCCCTGACTGTTGCCTGAAACACATAAAATCCTGCCTTGGGAAGGTCGAGCTATTTCCCCTGCGTTTGTTTGTCGAGTAATTGTTTGATACTCTGACGAAGTGGGAATTATTTCGCAGTTCGAGTAAACTTCGCGAAATTTCCACGCATCCCAAGGCAACTCCCAAATCAGAGAATTATCGCTCTCTAAAAATATTTTAAAGCATTCAGATTTATTGCCAATTTCCGTTCTGAGATTTAACTCAATTTTTCTGAAAGATTCGTCAGCCTCAAGCCACTCATTCATGTATTTCTGCAAACTCGAATATACGGCTTCAGGTTTGTCCTCAGAAATGTTTGTGACACCAGTGGGATTAACTGCGATCCGAGTCGCACTGCTCGCAGGCTTGAGCCCGGTACAAATCAGTTTCCACCTTCTGTACAATTGCTCAAGTTCCGGTGCAGGCGGCAAGCTTCCTGAAAATTGAGCGAAGGTTTTTCCTGTTTCTTTGATTTCCGCTGTGACGTGAGAAAACCCGTATTTTAGACTCCCATAACCCAAAGCCAAGATGATAGTCCAGCTCATAAATTGGATGCGAGTGCAGTGATTTTCAAAATCATACCACAAAATTTTCTGTTACGCTCAAATCATCTAAGGCTACTCGGATGCTAAAGCTCTCTTCGGGTTTTACCTCAAACTCTTTCAGCAAGATACACAAATCTTGAACCGTTGATTCACTCTGGAGTAAGATTTTTCCATTGTCGGATATTAACGACAGTTTAGTATGAGGTGGCAGATACCTTTGTCCGATCGCCGGATGCAGTTGAACGTGAACTCTGACAGTGCGATCGCTCTCTTCAGCAATCGCCACCAACAAAGCAACAGTTGTCCTTCCCAGCCGCATTCCCAAGTCAATCAACTTAGCCCGCGTGACATCGGCTTCGGGAAACCTATTGATGCTGCTTTGACTGCCCTGCAAGGCAGATTCTTCTCTCAAATTTCCACCTCCTCGCAATGCAAAACTGGGGTTTTTTTCAGGAAAAATTAGGTTTTCTAAATTTTCTTTACCTTGCTCAATTTTCTGCCAGCCTGTTTCAAAAATATCCTTAAGCCAATTTCCAAAATTTGACGTAACCGGATTTTCAATCTCAACAGGAGAAGTTTGTGCCTGCGGGTTAAATACCGCTTCAAAAGGCTGCCAATCAGGCGTGAATACATTCACTAACCACTGACTGAGGTTAATTTTAGATTCAGACAAATTTTCGAGATGCCCTAAGAAATCATCCAGGGAATGCAATTCGCTCAATACTAATTCCCCCGCATCCGCAATCTTAGAAAAACCCAGCAATCTCGCTTCCTTTTCCTTTTCATCAATTTCTACTACAATATAGCCAATGCGTTCTGCCCTTGCTTCCACCGGCACCGGGCAAATTTCAGGCGGATGAACCGATGAATTCGGGTTGCCAATTTCTTGATTTTGAGATAGATTTTTAATCGGACGGCATTCGATTTTTCCCAATCCTTTAACATACAAATCTCCTGCATCTGCAAACAGGCGAATTACGGGATTCCAGCTATCGCATTCAGCCAAGTCAGTTTCTATATCGATTATTTTTAGATAATCGCGAACTGCCAGCACTGCCAAAGTATTGAGATAAACTTGCTCGTGCCTTTGCGGGTGGCGCTGTTGGGTGGCAAACTGCTGAGCAACTTGCAGTGCCTTCTGAGTAATTGGCATTGGCAAAGATTCGATTTCCCAAAGGTTGCTATGGTTCATTGTTCTGGTACACTCCTGGTATATTTAAAGTTTGATATCCTTGGTCTTCGCAAAATTTTTGCAGCAGATGACGACAGTCATTGTTGAACAATTGATATAAAGTAGAATGCGCGCAGCCAAACTCTTTTGCAAGTTCTTGAAGACTTTGACCGTACAAACACTTGCGCTGCAATAAAACTTGGCAGTTTATCTGCGGTTTGCCTCTAACGTGTCTGCTTTTCAACTCGTTATTTGGATCGCTTTCGATCCATTCTATAACTTCTTCAACATAGAAACTTGAATCCGCTTCTGCTGGTAATTTTTCAATTGAATTGACATTTTCTTCGTCTTGTTCTCCTTCTAAGGACACTATTTGACGGGGTTTTTGTTTTTGCTTTTCTTTTTGTTGGGCAAGGCGATAATCTAACAGCCGCTTTTTGAGATAGGGATTTAACCAAGTCGTAATCAGGCTTTCTTCGGGATCGTAAGGTCGTTTTGCTGTGGTAGCTTCACATAAATTCCGAGACAGATAGATCCATGTCTTGTTCAGTGCCTCTTCATAGTAAGGTGTGTTTTCTTTCCAGAGTTTGCCCGATTTGAGAATCTCTAGAATCAGTCGATGCAAGAAACGACCTCGCTGGGTACTGCCGGCGGGATGCTGGCAAGCTTTGGTGACGAGTTCGACGATTTGCTGGTGTGCGGGATCTCGATCGAACTTTTCCGATTTTACTGAGCACCCAACAGCATCGGATTCGTCGGATAAGTGGTCTTCCCCCTCGGAGGGGTTGGATTTATCAGTCATAGTTAAGTGCGGCCGCAACTTTGTTCCTACATTTACTTATCAGGTTGAGTAAGGAAATTTTTTGCGAACTGCCAAAGTTTTTTTTGAGCGGATGGTTGAAAGTCTTGCTGTGTCGTGGATTTGGCTGTTAAATTAGATGTGAATTTTTGTAAAGCGCGGAAAGATTGTGGTAAATACGTATAATTATACGTAGATAAATTGAAAAGCGTTCCGATGTTGATAGAGGTGCAAAAGCTATGCTGAGTGAATCTTCGCGCCTCGTGTACGGCGATGAATTAATTACCGCCACCGAATTGAACCGGCAACCAGGTAGAGTGCTGGATTTGGCGATGGATCATCCTATCACCATCACTCGCAACGACCAGCATTTTGCCTTGCTGCGCCGCGACGAGATGGCGCTGTTGGTAAAAGCCGCCGCCCTTTCCCTGAAAGTCTTTGAGGTGACAGCCGCTGCTTATCGGTTGCGTCTGGGAGAACAGATTGGTTCAGAACATCCCTATGGGTGGCTAAAAGTATTTGACAAGGATGAACTCAGTGAACTGATCGCAGAAATAGAGAAAGATTACCGTCTTGTGGAGTCGGAACCTGCGGCTTGGGATCGGATTGAGGCAAGGATTTATGAATGGCATGAAAGCGCGATCGCAATTTCTAGTCCTGAACTCGCAGCAGCTTTCAGCGATGAAATTGAAGAAGTGTTACTGACAAAACCGACCGCAGAAAACACTACCGAATCGGCTGCGGTATGACGCACTCTGCACCCATTCCAGACAATTCGGAAAGCCCGGTGTCTCCTGAAGAACCGCCAACACCTTCACCCGCAACTCTTGAAGCCGAAGCCGAAATTCCCGCACCAGCGCCTGTGCTTTCAGAGTTGGTAGAGCCTCCTGAAGAACCGCTGACAGCACCGCGAACAAAGCCATCTGCTAAAGAAAACGAAGTCAAACTTATCGCGCAAGTACCTGCATCGCCCTGGTTAGTAGTAGCGAAAAACCGACGGGTAAACCGAGATTGGGAAGCCTTAATGTTACGTGCTCCTGAGAATACTCGCCGGTGCTATCAGGATTTATGTAATGCGCCAATGGCAAGAAAACCAAAGAGAGTTTTTCCCTTAAAAGGTAAACTCTACAAAGGTGCATGGGAGTATGAAGTAACAAGCTCAGACCGAGTATTTTATGTACCGGATGAAGACCAACGCAAAGTGCTTGTTTACTACGCTGGGAGTCATCCTAAATCAGCTCCATTTCCTCCGTAAAGCAAGTGGTAGGGTGCATCAGTTGTGAGATTCTCGATCGCCACAAAAAGTCGAGTTCTGACGCACCGTTGGTTGGTAAGGTGCGACAGGGATGAGATTTTTGATAGAAAGCGAAAATAATCGTAGCTGACGCACCCTACAGATAAAAACTACTTAAAACACCGATCGCCCTGAAATCCAGAAAACACCCGTTTTTCCGTACTTTCACCAGTGTTTGCAAAACTTTACAAAAAAAATCCGTAGAGTTCTGCATAAAACTACCGAGCTCACCCTGATAAGTAAATAGGAATAACAAAAAGGCTTTAGGGGCGATCGATCTTTGGTGTTAACAACCAGATCGATCGCGCAATCCGGCTATCTCGTAATTCCGCAGTCCGGCAGGGGTTGAAACCCCTGCCTCAAAGCGAAAGTCGTCTGAAGACGACTGAAGAATTTACCAGTCCTCTTTCAGAGGACTTTAGCTATGAGGCGGGGAATTCATTCCCTGCCGGAATGTGGGGAAGCGGGTTATTCGATCGTCCTTAAATCCCAAAAACACCCGTTGTTCCGTACTTCCACCAGTGTTTGCAAAACTTTACAAAAAAAACTTGAGAGTTTTGCATAAAACCACTGAGCTCACCCTGATAGATATACAGAAGGGAAATTACGAAGTTCGATCGCACTTGTTGAGATTTATTCAAAAGTCGCATCGCGCGTAAATTCCCGATCGAATTCCGAACCAAATTCCCAAGGGATATGGGAAAGGGGCTCATCAGATGTTGGTTTAGTCTATTTCCACGGTTGCATTTATTGAGTTGATTTGAGTCAGTAATTGTGACAACTGAGTTGAAGTGCGATCGCGCTTCGCGAGACTTCAGTTTGGGTAAATGACGGATATACGGCAGTTCGAGAGTGCAGAAGTGCATAAGTGCGATCGGGCTTGTCGATAGAATCGCTTTGTCAATTTTCAGCACACATTAGACCTCTTGCGAAAGTCTCAGGCGATCTCTAATTTCGTCTTTAAAGAAAGTTCATAATTATAAATACCAGCGATCAAATTAAATCTTAATCCGAAGCGCCTTCTTCGATTCCGATATCTTGATGAAAGTATTCTAAATATATATATGGTTCTTCATTAGTTGGTATGCTAAACTAACAATTAAATGCTTGCGTAAGCAAACATCTATTTTTGTAGTTGTCAA
>NZ_JAUBRJ010000123.1:0-12076 GCF_036701805.1 Microcoleus sp. N3A4 | reverse complement strand
ATGGATTACCCTGTAGAAGCCAGTCATCCCCCGATTTCTCGGTTTCGACTGAACGAATCGCACTTGTACGAACCGTTGACATCAGAATTAATTAATTGACCAACTGATGTTTTGTACAAACCTCTTTTGATTCGCTTGCCAGTAAAAACAGGGTCTTTATCGGTTTTCCCGTAAACAGGAATTGGATCTAAACCCAAGAAGTTGGCTCGCGAACTATAGGACTCTTCTTGTACAATTACTTCGATCCCAACTAATCGAGCCTTGTATTCCAACATCTCAATTAATCGAGCGTGAGGAATGCTGACAAAGTTTTGGTTAGTTTGCGAACCGAGATCGATCTCGGTTTTCCACTGTGCGTTTTTACCGATTACTAGCGTCCCAATTTGCTTGGCACTCAAAAGGTCAACAACTAGGCGACTGGCATGATGCAAGTAATTATCAACTTTTTGGTTGCGACAGCGAGTTAAGTGTCGAATGCGAGATGAGGTTTGGCGATTCCCTTTCAACTGGGATTGCAACTTGGCTTTGCGCTTGTTGTAGAACTGGTTGATAGATTTCAACGGTCGCCCGTTAACCAACAAAGGAACAAATCCCGGTTGATTTGAAGTTAGCGCCGCTAAATTATCCAGTCCTAAATCAATGCTAGCTACAAAGTTATTGTTGCTGACGGTAGACTCCGGTTTATCGTAAATTACCTCAATTACATAGCAATCGCATTTGGGAACTAATCTGACTTGGCTAATTCGATCGGGATCGACTTTAGTTTTAATTGAAAGTTCAGTACCGGAAAGTTTAATGATTCCCTTTTTTAACTGCTTGCTGCTAATCGCTTGAATTGTGTAGACGAGAATGTTTCGCCCTTTAGTCTTATCCTTGTATTTCGGCAATTTCGGGCGGCCAGTGAATTTAGAGTCATCTGTTTTGTAAGCTTTAACTGCTTCAAAGAATGATTTCCAATTCTTGTCCAACACCATTAATATTTGTTGGCTAACCTTTGCTGGTAAAGCTTTGTATGCTTCACAAGACTTCATTAAACGGTTCATTTCGTTGTAGCCGACATAGCCCCATCCATAAATAAAATGCTGACGAATGACGTAGTTGGCCGCGTTGTAGAGATTCTTGGATTTAAAAGCTAATTCATCAATTTGGGCGAAACGATGTTCCGTAGATTTAATGATATGTCGCTCTGTTAGCTGCATTTAAGGCTTTCATTTTTTAGATTGCGTGTATTCCACTCGACCGCTATGATAATAGCATACTACTATTGCTTATAAGTGCTTACAAACTCAACGAAGTTTTACAATACCTTGTACCAGCAGAAAAGTGGTCACTAAGTAACCAATGATTTCAGAAAAATTTTCGTGTTGGAATCCCGGCATCAGAATCTCGATCGCCCCTGCAAAAAAGGACAACTTTATGCCTGGGGAATCTTCCGAAACCTTCTGGATTAACTTGAATTGCTCCCAAGTGCCGTTGAGCACCACTCGCCCATCGAGAATTTCGCGATCGAGAACTTGTGTCATTGACCCGCACCATTATCTCCTATCGGGATTATAACTCACATCTTGCACCATTCTCGCTTAACAGGCAAGATGCCTGTTCCACAAGAACATTAATCTCTTGTGGAACAGGCATCTTGCCTGTTCATAAAAGGATGATTGACAATGGTGCAATATCTAAGTTATAACGCATTTTCTAGTTCCCAGGCTCTGCCTGGTAACGCAGATCCCGAGGCTCGGCCTCGCCTTAACTTCCGGTCAATTTCACAATACAAGACGCATCCAAAACCACTACAATTTCATTTTGAAAAACAGCACAACTTGTGATTGCTGAAGCTAATGCGGGAATTTTTCCTTGTTTGAAAGAAAGCATCGCCTCTTGTGTAGTATCAAACTGATCCAGCCAGCCGTCATCCTCTAAATACTGAAGAGTCAACGAATTGCGATTGAGCATCCAAAAATCAACTCCATAGCTATTAATGAAGTTTTGCAAGACAGCTCGATCGGGAGTATACTGAGCGCGAATTAAATCCCTAACTCGCTGCCGATATCTGCTGTAGTAGCCTTTATGAAAAGGCACTGCATATTCCTTGGCAACCAAAACCGAACGCTGACTAAATGTTGGCAAATGATCCGTATCTGCCGCGATCGAAGCAATCAGGATATCTTTAGGTTGTTGCTCAAAAAATTTGTACAAAGCCGGCATTTTACCTTCTATATACCCGACAGTAGGAAATTTTTCAACCAAGCAGGGATACAGCACCACTGCGACAGCGATAATCGCTGTCGTCATTAGGGCAACTTGATTTTTAAACTGAAATGTTGTTGCGGTTTTTGAGGCCCAATGACCGACTCCATCAATGATTAACGTTAGGGCGATCGCACTTATTAAAACCACAATAAATCGCAAGCTGTAGGCAGTATAGCGACCTGGGTTATACAGCTTAAAAATGGTGGCATGAGCAGCAAAAAACATCGCCGAGGATGCTAAAAATAGCTGAAGCAAAAGCCAGATTTTGCTTTGAATCTGATGTACTAAGGGAAAGGCCGATCGCAAAAACAGCAGCAGCGGAAATAACAGCCCGACACAGTGAGTTACAGGCGTAAACAGCGACTTGGGAAACATCCCGCTGCCCCGCCCTGTCAACCAATAATCTACCGGATTTGGCCGAAAAAAAGCATTTCTGCCGTTGGGGGCAAATTCGCTCATTTGCTTCGCTTCTGCTGCGGTATAAGTTGGGCCAAATTCAGAGCGATCTAAGGCATAGGGCAGCATTACTAAAAAGATTACTCCCAAACCTGTAGTGCAAAATAGGTAATTAGTGCGATCGCCCGACAAGCGCAAACCGCCGTTTTTCCAGCATAGCAGGCGCACAACTAAAGTTCCGGCAGCAACCAAGGCATAAGGAGGATAGAATAGTCCGATCAGGGCGATCGCCCCCAAACAAGGCAGCAGCGAAGTGCGCGACAAATAATATAAAAAAGCCAGAAATATCGGATAAATAAAAGCTCTTGGCGTTGTGGAAGCCAAATCGTCCGTCATCCACATATGCTGATTTAACAGCAAAGATGCAATAAATCCAGTCATCGGTACTGGCAGCATTTCTAGGCACAGGCCAAAACAGTAATAAGTGGAGATTAAGCCGAGAAATAGCGGCAATATTTTGTGAAAAAATAGCGGGTGAATGCCAACTGTTGCTGCTAATTTGTAGAGCGTGCTGTATCCTGCGGGGGCGATAGATTGAAAGTAATTAGCAATGAAATCGTTGGGGAATAATTCTGGATCGACAAATCGCATCATCCAGAAAACGTGCTGCCTCGCATCGTCTTGCACCATATACTCGGCGCTGAAGACTTGCTTGAGTCCCAAAATAGCATAAACTGCGGCAAATGTCAAGCTCAGAGTCAACCAAAATATTGTGCGCGATCGGGATTTGCGATCGACTGTAGCAGTTAGAAATTTGTGCAACCGAGCTATTAATACCATTTGAGATTGGAGATTTGAGATTAAAGAATCGGGAAGGACTGATTCTCAAACCTACGATTATATCATGCCCGGTCAATTACCCCTAATAAAAAACGCTTTACTTTCAATTTCGCCCGATTTTCGCTCATTTTCCAGCCCGCACGCCCGCAATTTTAAGCCGAATCCGATACAGACTTGTATTTGCCGTAATATAAAGCGTTTTGCGATCGCTTTCTCCCCAAGCCAAATTAGTCGCAGTCTCAGGCACAGAAATCCTCCCCAAAAGCTTACCATCCGGCGAGAAAATCCACACTCCCCCCGGCCCGGTGCTGTAAACATTCCCCTCTAAATCAACTTTTAAACCGTCGGGTACTCCCCCTTGACTGGCGTCTTTTAACTCGGCAAAAACTCGCTGGTTGCTAACATTTCCGTCCGGTTTTACATCGAAAACGGCAATGTATCCAGCTTCCGAATTGTTGACATAAAGTTTTTGCTCGTCTGGTGAAAAAGCTATGCCGTTCGGCAGCACCAAATCTTTAACCAGCAGAGTTAATTTCCCGTCTGCTGCCAGCCTGTAAACACCGTAAAAGCCTAATTCTTCCTGCTCTTTACTAACACCGTAGCGCGGATCTGTAAAATAAATGCTGCCGTCGGATTTAACAACCAAATCATTCGGGCTGTTGAGCCGCTTGCCCTCGTATCTATCCGCCAATGTGATAATTTTACCGTCTTTTTCTGTGCGGGAGACGCGGCGATTTTCGTGTTCGGCAGTAATTAAGCGGTTTGCTTTGTCTAAAGTATTCCCGTTGGCTTTTCCCGAAGGGCTGCGAAATACCTCAACTTGCTGGTTTGAGGCTAATTTATAGATAATATTGGCGGGAATATCGCTGAACAGCAAAAAGCCGTCTGGATGCCAAATTGGGCCTTCTATAAATTGAAATTCACCAGCTAGTTTTTCTAATTTCGCGCTGTCATTGAGAATATCTTGCACGGTGTTTTTTTTCTCTCTGTTTTCCGTTTGGGCGGTCAATTTTGTTAAGTTAGCCCTCAGTTTTTGGCTGGGGTTGCTGACTGCTAAAGTTAATATTATCAACAACAAACTAATTGTAGCAATTTTGACTGTCATGTTGGCGATCGTAACTTCATTAACCAAGAGCTGATATTATGTCCGATTATACAGCGTATTCAAGTATAGTAGGGACACGGCATTGCCGTGTCCCTACCCGTTATCTGTACTGCACTCAACTGAAAACTGCTATATAACCATTCTGAGGTTTGTAGGAAGGACTTTAAGTCCTTAAAGTTTATTTTGGAGGACTGAATTCCTCACTACGAACCAGTTTGTAGTAAGGAGTAAAGTGCTGTCAACTGTTAAGCTGGAAATGACACGAATAGAAATGCAATACCGATCGCGATCGCACCGATACCCATCAGAAAAGACCAGAAGCGGTGATAACTCTTAACCGCCGTACCGCTATCGCTTTCAAGCTGAATCAAATCCATCCAAGGTGCAACACCCCGGCGGAACCAACCCAAAGCGCTAACATCCATTCCAATCAAACTTTTAACCCGTTTCATCCCAAACAGAAAATTACCAATTGGCCCAAAACGAGAAGCATATCGCAGATAAATCATTCCCGTTCTGTCTTGCAATTTCAAATCTGAACCGAAGGTATAACCCGCATCGCCGCGACCAATTAATTCGCCTTGCAGTTTCGCAGGTTGACCCCGCAAAGGACTTGCATAAGGGTCAGACATTAAGGTTAAAACATCCAAATGTTCTGCTTGTTTGTAATTCGGGAACATCACCAGAGTTTTGAGCAAAATTCCCGCGCCCAAAGCGATTAAAGGACAAGCAACCATCATCATCGGATTCGCAGCA
Organism: Microcoleus sp. N3A4; assembly: GCF_036701805.1. Taxonomy (NCBI): domain Bacteria; kingdom Bacillati; phylum Cyanobacteriota; class Cyanophyceae; order Oscillatoriales; family Microcoleaceae; genus Microcoleus; species Microcoleus sp. N3A4. The sequence continues at coordinate 6,729 of NZ_JAUBRJ010000123.1, read as the reverse complement.
GACAGCGAAATGCCGATCGCAAAACCCACCGCTAATCCCAGAGTTTCTGCACTGTACAGCAGCAAATCGAACACAAAATTGCCGTACAATCTCCGCTTGCTCAAAAGATTGCCTTCGCCAACAATCCTGCCCATGTCAAACTCAATATCCAAGCCTAATTGTTCGGCATAAGTGCTCAAAGCGCGAACTCGTTTACCAGTCAGCGGGTGAGTAGAGTTCAACTCCATCCACCAACCCCACGGATTAAACATATCCCACAGAAACACTCGCCCAATTTTTTCGGGCTCCGAAGCAATCCGGTAAGCAGTACCAGTAGATGTAGCGGCTTTCGCATCGTAAATGCCTAAAGCGCGAGTTCCTTCTAACAAGCGGCTGGGTTCCGTTGCTGTTTGTCCTTCTTCCAAAATACCGTAAGCAATTTTTACCAAAGCGCGGGATAAAGCGTTGGGGTTGCCAGTAGTTTGGGCCGCAAAATAATCTGCAAAATATTCTCGCGTCCGCGACAAATACAGCAATAAATAAGTGCCGGCGATGTAAAACAAATAAGCAACAGCAGCTACAGTACCGGCCGCATCTTTAGCTTTGTCGCCACCACTTCGACCCAGCCTTTGAGCTGTAGTGTAAATTAAATAAGTAATTTGCACCAAAGTTGAAGCTAAAGTCATTACTGCAAAGTCCCAGTGGACGATGTGACCGAGTTCGTGGGCGTAAACAGTGGCAATTTCATCGTCGTCTAAATAGGTGAAAAGACCTTGACTGACGACTAAGCGAGCGCTGTTTGGAAATGAACCGTAAGTAAAAGCAGTAGGGTTTTGGTCGTCGATAATTCCTAAACGCGGAGAAGAGAGTTTTTTCTGCTTGCAAACCTTCTGAATAACTTTCGCTGTTTCGGGACTTAGGCTTTCAATTTCTGCTAGGGAAACCCAGCGAGTATTGTAGAGCCAATTTTGGGTTAAATCCATCAAGTAAGGCGATAGGAAAAAAGCAGCGATGTTAAAAATCAGGGTAATCGGAAGTGCGATCGCCAATCCGGTGACTGGATCGGGACTGTTGAGAATCAAAACAGAGGCTAAGGATAGCGCTAACACCATACCAAACAGCAGGCTGATGGTGACGCCGGAAGCTAAAACGAGATTTCCGCCAGTTTTCTGTATCAGTTGAACGCCGGCTTTTGCGGCTCGCCCTGCCTTGCGTAAAGGGGTATGAGATGACATAATAATCTCCAAAGGTTATTGACAAATGGAAATGACCGTGAGATTTTATCTATACTTCACTGTTTTAACCTGTTAATGCGGATTGCTGTAAGGGGTCTCAACAAAAATATAGAATTTTCTCTAGAATTGTTAAGACTGAAAACCGCCCCTAAATTTATTTTTCGGGATTCAATTCAAAAGTCAAAACCCAACAATCAAAACAATTTAAAACTTACTGCCATGTCTATTATTGAAATTGCCCAAAAAACGCGCGGATCTGCTAGAAAATTGGCAGTTTTGTCCGCTGATGCCAAAAATCAAGCTATTGAGGCTATTGCGAAAGCTTTAGAAGCTGCTGCGCCGGATATTTTGGCGGCGAATGCTGCTGACTGCAAGGCGGCTGAGGTTGATGGAATTGCGAAACCGCTGTACGATCGCCTAAAGTTGGATGAGAGCAAGTTGAAAAGTGCGATCGCGGGCGTGCGCGACGTTGCCAAACTCCCAGATCCCGTAGGTGCCGTGCAAATTCACCGCGAATTGGATTCAGGATTAATTCTGAAGCGTGTCACCTGTCCTTTGGGCGTTTTAGGCATTATTTTTGAAGCGCGCCCAGAAGCTTTAATTCAGATAGTATCCTTGGCAATCAAATCTGGCAACGGCGTCATCCTCAAAGGCGGCAGAGAAGCAGTTCGTTCCTGCGAAACATTGACAAAAGTGATACATCAAGCATTAGCAGAAACTGCGGTTAATCCAGAAGTCGTGCAGTTGCTCACCACGCGAGAAGAAACAATCGAACTGCTAAAAATGGATGAATATGTAGATTTGATTATTCCCAGAGGTTCTAACTCTTTCGTGCGCTTCGTGCAGGAAAATACCCGAATTCCAGTGTTGGGACACGCCGACGGAATTTGTCATTTGTACGCAGACAAAGCGGCAGATATTCAGAAAGCAGTAGAGATTGCAGTCGATGCAAAAACTCAGTATCCAGCCGCCTGCAATGCCATTGAAACTTTATTAGTTCACAGTGCGATCGCCCCCGCTTTCTTGCCAGCAGTTGCCGCAGCTTTGCAGCAGAAAAAAGTCGAATTGCGGGGAGACGAAAAAACTCGCACCATCCTCGAAAATATTGCCGAAGCGACAGAAACCGATTGGTCTACAGAATACAGCGATTTGATTTTGTCTGTCAAAATAGTAGATTCTGTGGAAGAAGCAGTTAATCATATCAATACTTACGGTTCTCGACATACAGATGTGATTGTTACCGAAGACAGCGAAGCCGCCGAAACCTTTTTAAATCTAGTCGATGCGGCGGGAGTTTATCACAATTGTTCGACTCGATTTGCCGACGGTTTCCGCTACGGTTTCGGTGCAGAAGTGGGGATTAGCACGCAGCAAATGCCACCTCGCGGGCCTGTCGGTTTAGAGGGGTTGATTACCTATAAGTATCGAGTTGTTGGAGATGGTCATGTTGCCGCGAGTTATGTAGGAAAAGATGCTAAGGAATTTACGCATCGGGATTTGTAATAGACTTACGCAACAGGCATAATGAGTAGAGTGCGTCAGATCCGAGACCTTGAATAATCACCCTATAACTGCGTCAGACGCACCCTACAACTTACTAACCCTCTGTCATTGTTGGCTGTGCGTCGCAATCGCTTCGCTCGCGAAAAATAATACTAAAAAAAGGGGTAGTAAACGCGGATTTAGTATGACGCACCATACAACTCGATAGAAGTGTGAAACTTACGGTAAATCCAGATCATGACAGAAAATCAAAATCAACCCAGAGAATACGATGCCATCCTTGGCGGTGAATCTCAAGTGCCATTGGGTTCGGCCGTTTTAGGCGGGATTCCGGGTGTTAAAAGTCGTTTAGCTTCACCGATTGTCGAGGTGAAAATTGCTGCATTGTCACAAGCACTGAAATATGGAGATGCCGGTTTAGATTTAATAATTGGGGCACTGCAAGATGAATCAATGGCGGTGAGATTTGCAGCCTATTCGCTACTGAAGGATAGTAATCAACCAAATCTAAAAGAGCTATTCCAAAAATATTTGCCTACTTTTCACTTTGATGTTATTACAGTTGATGCTGAAGGAAAAGAAAACAGTTGCCGCCGTCATTATGCTCACTTCTTTCCCGAAGATTTAGGGAAAAGAGTTGTGCTGGAAATGGTGTATATTCCCGGTGGCACATTTATGATGGGTTCCCCAGCAACAGAGGAAGATAGAAGAGATAATGAAAGTCCGCAGCATCAAGTAACAGTACCCGCTTTTTATGCAGGCAAATATCCCATCACCCAAGCACAGTGGCAAGCAGTGATGGGATACAACCCATCGCATCATTTCAAAGGTGAAAAACGTCCTGTTGAATCTGTATCCTGGGATATGGCCGTCGGATTCTGCGGCCAACTCTCGCAAAAAACCGGGAGAAAATATCGCCTCCTGAGTGAAGCAGAATGGGAATACGCCTGTCGTGCCGGTACAACAACCCCATTTTATTTTGGGGAAACCATTACCCCGGAATTAGTCAACTATGGGGGATACTCCCCCTACGCAAACGCCCTCAAAGGACTTAACAGCAGAAAAATAACTAATGTCGGGAGTTTTCCCCCCAATGCCTTTGGGCTGTACGATATGCACGGCAATGTTTGGGAATGGTGCAGCGATAGGTGGCACGAAAACTATAACGGCGCACCAACTGACGGAAGTTCTTGGGAAACTGGCAGATACGATCGCCGGATGCTGCGTGGCGGTTCCTGGGAAATCTATGCGGTTCTTTGCCGCAGTGCCGTTCGTGACTGGCTCTCGGCGAACCACAGTTGGAGGCCCTGGGGTTTTCGCGTTGCGGTTGCGTCGGTTTGTCCCTCGTCCTAGTTTTCCCGGCGAGGACTCTTCTCTACCCTTTGACTCTTTAGCCCTCTGCACTTTTTCCTTTTCCGCTTCATTCGCAATGACGGTTTGTAATTAATTCTGTTTGGGTACTTACAGCATATTCCATGTATATGTAGTACACATATTCTTGTAGTAAGTAAGGTGCGTCGCCACCCGTCAATCTGCAAGTTCCATTTAAAAGGTCGCAGATCCGCACCCTACATATTAACATCACACAATATAAATATAGTGGCTACTGTACTTCATCAACCACCGAATATGCTGTATCTAACGACAGCGGGTTTATTATATTGTTTGTTTACAACATATATGGCTGGTAAAACCCACCGAATTGCCTGTAGGGGCGGATTTTACGAACAATATTTAATTCTCAAAAACAATTTAGATAAACTCGCTCCCATACAGCCGATAATCTAGATTAACCTGATGTTCGATCGAATGCCAAAAATGTAGATTTACATTTGTCGTTGGGTGGGGGCGGGTTTATTATATTGTTGGTTTCTATCATAGATGGTTGGTAAAACCCGCCCCTACGATATCCTGTAGATACTGAATCTTAAGCAAAGTGTCCCTTCTCCTTTATCCTTCCAAAAAAAAAGCGATCGCCCTTCCTTCCCTCGCATTCAAACAAACTTAGCTACAATAAGCTATACTGTGCTCGGCGACTCCCCAACTCGAACAATTTGCCGTGGTTTATGTCTAACTCCTCCCTCCTCGCCCCAGGTTCCACTCTCGAAAAACGCTACCGCATCATCCGCGAATTGGGCCGCGGCGGCTTCGGGCGCACTTATCTCGCAGAAGATATCAACCGCTACGGCGAACACTGCGTACTCAAAGAGTTTTCGCCGGTGGTTGACAGCCCGAAAGCCGCCGAATTGTTCGATCGCGAAGCGAGTATGCTTTACAACCTCCAACACCCCCAAATCCCGCGCTTTCGAGAACTGCTGCGAACTGATTTGGGCGGAGCTCCATCTTTATTTTTAGTTCAAGACTACATCCCCGGTCAAACTTACGAAGAAATACTTATATCTCGCCAGCAGCAAGGTAAAAATTTTACCGAAGCCGAAGTTACTCAACTGCTATTTCAGCTTTTACCAGTTTTAGAATACATTCATTCCCACAATTTAATTCACCGCGATGTTTCGCCCGACAACATCATCGAGCACACTGCTGACAAACTGCCATTTTTAATTGACTTCGGTTCAGTTAAGCAAATCGCAGCAACGGCGGTATTGCAGTTTAGCGGACAACCTGCTACGGCGATCGGCAAACAGGGTTATTCGCCACCCGAACAAATGCGACTGGGGAAAGTTTCTGCTGCTAGCGATTTATACGCTTTAGCCGTCACGGCTTTGGTACTGCTAAGCGGCAAAAAGCCTCAAAAATTGTACGATATCAATAACAAAACTTGGGATTGGCGATCGCACGTCACAGTCAGTCAAAATCTCGGCACCGTGTTGGATAAGATGCTAGCAGAACAACCGGGCGATCGCTACCAGTCCGCAAAAGAAGTCCGCGAAGCACTCAAAGATCCAAAACTATCTCAAATTGGCAGTATAATTTCCCAAATGGTGACAATGAACTTTGTCGGCCGCCCCTTCAAATACAGCACTAAAACTGCTACCAACAACAATATTCCTGTGGGGCAGAACCATCAAGTTGTTAACAGTAACACCAACAAATTTAAGTTAATTTCTTGGAAAATTATCTGGAGTTTAAGTGTGGCTTTTTTGCCGGGAGTTCTAGCTTTTAGTGCAGTAAAATCTGGTTTTACTCTTCCAAAGTTACCTGAACTGCCAAAACTTCCCGAACTTCCGCATTTTCCCAATACGTCAAATTTAGATGCAGAAATAGCTAGGCAAGAAAAAATTGGCAAACGTCGCAAAAATCTTAATATCGAGCAGGATATTTTTTATCAGAAAGTAGATGAATTATTTTACCAAAAATATCCAGAATTACAAGGTCGTACATTGACAGACAAGCCCGAAGATGCAGAAATTAGAAATAAATGGTATCAAGTTGCTGAGAATTTTTTGGACAGGTTGGAGAAGGGAGGGCAGTTTTGAAATTTAAGATAGAATAAGAGTGATTGAACCGCAGAGGGCGCAGAGGGCGCAGAGCAAAGAGAAAGAAAGAGAAGAGAATTAGAACTCGATCTGGTTAAATGTAAATTGGTATATGCAATGCACTTTTAGTTTATTTCACAATGGATTCTATTCAACTTACAGGAATTCGCTGCTACGGGTACACTGGCTATCTGCCAGAGGAGCAAGTATTGGGGCAGTGGTTTGAAGTGGATGTTACTCTCTGGGTAGATTTATCGCCAGCCGGAAAAAGCGATGATATCGAACATACTCTGGATTACCGAAGTGCAATTACTCTGGTTCAACAGCTAGTCAAAAACTCGAAGTTTTTATTGATTGAACGGCTAGCAAATGCGATCGCCCAAGCACTTTTAGAACTGCCGTTAGTCGAGAAAGTCAAGATACAGCTCTCAAAACCTGCCGCTCCCATCCCTGACTTTGGCGGCAGAATTACTCTAGAAATTACCAGAAGTCATTAGGGAAGCATCCCAATTTGGTAAAAAGCGTTTTTTACGAGTGCGAGCGTCTCGCTCGCGACCTATGCCGCGAGCGAGACG
>NZ_JAUBRJ010000122.1:0-12181 GCF_036701805.1 Microcoleus sp. N3A4 | reverse complement strand
TAATTTTAAATCACCCTAACCTTCCGTCAGTCCTATCCTATGGTACTCTCGCTGCTTAAAAACTGTCCGAAGTATTGGTTAGCTAAAACATTTATACTAACAGCGATGTTCTGGTTCGTTGTGATATTGTCATTTACCGCTGTGGGAGGAGTATTCACAGGCTCTGGCGGTAAATTGATGATGTTGAGCAAGATGCTCACCAAGTCCTCATTCGTCGTGGTCTTAAGGAAGTCGCCTCCGGTGGTGTCTGCTATATCCTCAAGGGCAGACGTATCAACACCATTAGGGCCAGTGAATATTGTAAATATTTGAACTTGTGCAGTCGTTGGAGTCGTCGGATCAGGAGTGATGGGATCGTCATCGTCGGATGGCACAAATGGGAAAGGGGGATTAGCGTCGGAGTCACTTGAATAACGTCGTTGTTGTGTACTGCTCGAACCGTTATCTCCCAACGCAAGGGTAAAGGTATCGACTGAGCCGCTCGATCCCGCTACGGAGGAACGCGCTCCTACCGTGGCTCCAATACTACTAGCAAGCGCGTTCACTTGGCTAGCTAGGGCGCCGTCTTTCGCTGGTGCGTCTGTAAATAGAGCGATCCGAAGCACGCCTGCGCCAAACCTCCATTTCCCCATAGACCCGTCTAGCGCAACACGAAGCCCGTCAAAGGCTGTCTCCGGCAGGTCGCCGCCACCGCCTACAGTGATGCCATTTATTGCTGCAAGTGCGGCGGCTTTTCTGGCGGCAAAGTCGTCTTGATTTGTAAACGGGAGAATAACCTGTGACGGTTCCCCACTGATACTGTCCTTAAACCCGACCACCCCAATGCGACCATCATTCTTGCCGCCAGCGAATACTGCATCAATAAGTGAAGATGCCTGCGCCTTCACTCTTCCTATCGATGAACCCATGCTGCCTGTAGTGTCGATCACAAGAGCGAAATCGGTTTGGAAGGTAAGACCACCCTTTGCAAGTTTGTATGTCTTGCCGCCGTCAAACTGCAGGAATTCGACGTTTCTCAGCGTATCTGAACCAGCGTCCTTTGCACCACGTGCATGGCTAACTGACCAAGAACCATCTGAATTTTTCTGGATGTCGTAGTCAGTTTCCTTCCCAAAATAAACTCCAGTGTCTGTACCAGCGCCTCCGCTCAACGTATCATTGCCGCCAGCGCCAAACAAAAAGTCATTGCCGTCACCAGACAGAAGAGTGTTAGGAGATGGCCCTCCGATTAGCAGGTCCCTCGACGTACCGAGTGAGGCCGTACTTATGAAGGGCTCATCCTCAGTTTTGGCGGCATCGATCGCTGCGCCATTCGTATACTCATAATTAAGTTTATGGAGTCCCTTATCGTCAAATGCACGGAAAGAAACCTGTTCGGGGAGACCAAGTTCCTTGTAAATCTGATTTGCAAACCTAACAGTATCTCCTTTGTAATCTAAAGATGTGAAATTATCTGTTTTTCCAGTCAGCGCATGAACAAGCTCATGTAATAAAGCCGTGGTTAACGTATCTGGTACGGCTTTGCCAGTCGTATTGATGTAAGTTGAATTGTTCAACCTTGCAAAATCAATTTCCACTTGGCCAGTACCAACATTACCACTAGGAGTAATTATAACAGTACCCTGAAGCTGTCCCGGCACGAATTTTATGTCTATTGTATTCCCCGGAGCAGCATTAATCCAGGTATCGAACATAGCCTTAGCTATAGGCGACTTGCTGTATGCTGTCTCCAAAACTGCGAGAATCTGTGCCTCTTGGGGGGCAGTAAAACCTGTGATCGTCGTCTTTTGAGAATAAAGCCAAGCCATTTTTTTTCTCCTTAGTAAAGGTTTTTAACCCGGTATTGATCGAGGGTGAATATGTCTTTGAGATCCAGAACGCTTTCGTAGCGGATCTCTGTTTGTGCTGATGTGAAAAATTGGTCAACGAGGGTCTTGGTAAGCTCGGTATATCCGCTTGCTCCCCGCTCAAGGACGGATACAAGAGCGGATTTCACCTGCCTAGAGAAAGGACCGCGCGTGCTTTGAAACGCATGGCGAAACAGCCAAAGGATTTCTGGTGGCAAGCGCTTTGAAATACTGGCTAGGGCGGCAGGCCGGGCTTGAGACGGTGCAAACAGCACAGAGTCGGTGTAATCTTTTACAAATTGCTCGAACATGGGCTCATCAATCGGAAGCAGAGAATTGGTGGGCGAGGCACGTATGCCCGACATCAGTGCTTGATCGAACATAAACTGTCGTTCGCTCCAGAGGAACACGGCACGCACAACGAGCCTGGGCGATCGGCTGAACGTGAGTTTTACCCAAGGACTATCCACATACCTGGTACCATTAGATTGTGTACGCTCTAAGTTGAACGGCCCTTCGATTGGCGGACTCACGTATGTGACCAGCCGACGGTAAACGAAAAAAAGCTTGACTTCAGGAGAACTTTTCAAATCCCCGTGGCACTCTGCCATTCCGTCAATCTTGGCCCTGACGTGTTGGGAAATGGTAGTTACATAGTTCTTGAAAGGTGAATCCGGCAAACTGGCAACGGACGTGCCAGAAAACTCCCTCCAGCCCGTTTCGTCGATAATCTGAATTGAAGTTTGCACATTTTGGCAGCTCTGCTGAGAGTACGTACTTTTCATCGCGAACACGTTGATTAGTAACGAGGCCATAAATATTATGGCGATAGTCTTGTACGATCGAATTCTTAAATTGAGTGGCATCATGAAACTGTTCCCTCAACTTTCTTGTCCAAATCAACGTCTAACACGTCTTAATTTTGATGTTTGCCAAACCAACTCCTTTTAGCTCTTTGAGAAAAATAAGTGTTGCAATGAAATGAATTAAGGATCTCTGCCTCTTCGGAGGTAGTATAACCCGTGAACGTCGTTTTTTCCGAAAAGCTCCAAACCATGATTTTTTTCCTTAGTGAAGTCGGTTAACCCGGTATTGATCGAGGGTGAATAGGTTTTTGAGATCGAGAACGCTTTCGTAGCGGATCTCTGTTTGTCCTGATGTAAAAAATTGGTCAACGAGAGCCTTGGTAAGATCGGTATATCCGATCGCAGCCTGCGTAAGGGTGGAGTTAAGAGCGGAGACTACTTCCACCTGGAACGCAGATAAGCTGCTTTGTCGCGCATTACGAAACAGCCAAAATATTTCTGGTGGCAAGCGCTTTGAAATACTGGCTTGGGCGGCAGACTGGGCTTCTGGAGACCGTACAGCCAGCACAGAGTCGTAATCTTCTACAAATTGCTCGAAGATGGCCCGATCGATCGGAACCAGAGGATTGGTGGGCGAGGCACGTATGCCCGACATCAGTGATTGGTCGAGCAGAAACTGTTGTTCGTTCCATAGGAACACCGCACGCACAACGAGCTTGGGCGATCGGCTGAATGTGAGTTTTACCCAAGGACTTTCCAAATTCCTGGTATCATTAGATTCTGTACGCTCTAAGTTGAACGGTGCTACGATTGGCGTGGATGTGACCAGCCGACGGTAAACGAAAAAAAGCTTGACTTCTGGAGAACTTTTCAAATCCCCGTGGCACTGTGCCATTCCGTCAATCTTGCCAGAGACGTGTTGGGAAATTGTAGTTACATAGTTCTTGAAAGATGAATCGTACAGGGACGTGGCAGAAATCCACCTCCCGCCCGTTTCGTCGATAATTTGAATTGAAGTTTGCACATTTGGGCAGCTCTGCTGAGAGTACGTGCTTTTGATAGCGAGTACGTTGATTAGTAACGAGGCAATAAATATTATGGCGATAGTTTTGTACGATCGAATTCTTAAATTGATTGGCATAATGAAACTCTTCCCTCAACTTTCTTGTCCAAATCAACGTCTAACACCAATTAATTTTGATGTTTGCCAAACCAACTCCTTTTAGCTCTTTGAAAAAAAGAAGTCTTGCAATGAAATGAATTAATTTAAGCTGTTCTGCATTTAAATTGTATGTCAAAATTAATCCAATTGTCGAACATAGTCTTAGCTGTGGACGAACCGTCGTATGCTGTCTGCAAAGCGGCAAGGATCTGTGCCTCTTCGGCGGTACTAAAACCCGTGAACGTCGTCTTTTGAGAAAAGGTCCAAGCCATAATTTTTGTCCTTAATGATGCTGGTTAATTCGGTATCGATCGAGGGTGAATATGTCTTTGAGATCGAGAACGCTTTCGTAGCGGATCTCAGTCGTTTCTGACGCAAAAAATTGGTCAACCAGAGCCTTGGTAAGATCGGTATATCCGTTCGCTGCCTTCCCAACAGCGGAGCTAAGAGCACGGGCCACGATGGCGGAGAAAGGACCGCGTGTAGTTTGCAACGCATTGCTAAACAGCCAAAAGATGTCTGGTGGCAAGCGTTTTGAAATACTGGTTGGGCTGGCAGATACGGCTTCTGGAGACGGTACAAGCAGCACAGAGTCGATGTAATCTTGTACAAATTGCTCGAAGATCGGCTCATCAATCGGAAGCAGAGGATTGGTGGGCGAGGCACGTATGCCCGACATCAGTGCTTGATCGAACAGAAACTGTCGTTCGTTCCAGAGGAACACGGCACGCACAACGAGCCGGGGCGATCGGCTGAACGTGAGTTTTACCCAAGGACTATCCAAATGCCTGGTACCATTAGATTGTGTGCGCTCTAAGTTGAACGGTGCTACGGGCCCAGTCGTGGATTTGACCAGCGGACGGTAAACGAAAAAAAGCTTGACTTCTGGAGAACTTTTCAAATCTCCGTAGCACTGCGCCCCATCGTCAATCTTGGCCCTGACGTGTTTGGAAATGGTAGTTACATAGTTCTTGAAAGGTGAATCCTGCAAAGTGTCAATGGACGTGCCAGAAAGCCGTTTCCCGCCCGTTTCGTCGATAATCTGAATTGAAGTTTGCACATTTTGGCAGCTCTGCTGAGAGTACGTGCTTTTGATAGCGAGTACGTTTATTAGTAACGTGGCAATAAATATTATGGCGATCGTCTTGTGAGATCGAATTCTTAAATTGACTGGCATAATGAAACTCTTCCCTCAACTTTCTTGTCCAAATCAACGTCTAACACCAATTAATTTTGATGTTTGCCAAACCAACTCCTTTTAGCTCTTTGAAAAAAAGAAGTGTTGCAATAAAATGAATTAATTTATCGATTTATTTGTTTTTATGGCGTTGCTTAATCAGGGTATAAAAAAAAATAAGTTTAACATCCAGAAGCTTTGTGGATACTGGTTTCTATGACTGGCATATTTAGCCTTTCATACCGTAAATCAGCAACGCCGTTTTTATTGCGTAATATCTAGCAACTACTAGTCATTGCCATCCTGAGCAACTCGATAAGCAAGAGAAACCATACCTCTTATCTAATAAGATGTATAGCTGTTGTAATAAAAGTTAACACACTGCCTTCTTGGGAGCATCCCATTTTTGCTTTCATATCATGGAGGGTTGCATCAGAATAATATATTTGGATGATCTAGCGCGCTCACGTCGTCTCGCTCGCTATTACAAGTTTCCGACACTCGTAGTGGAGAGATCGAAATTTTAGACTCTGGTTCAAGCTCCTAGATTCATCTGTGGAGTCAATCGATTTTAGATTTTAGATTTTAGATTTTAGATTTTAGATTTTAGATTTTAGATTTTAGAATTGAAGCATTGACCCCACGGATAAATTCGGGGGCAAGTTTCATCGGATACAGGTTTTTTATTTCTGGACGGATGAATCCGGGGGCTTGTATCCTGGATGCTTTCGGTCAATCGAAAATTGAAAATCGACTGACCGTATTTTACAGCGGTGTACCGAAAGTGGGAAGGGTGCATAATTTTATACATTACAGTTAAGTAAACATAATTTGTGGCAGCAGACCTGATATGCTAAGTTTGTCTCAAAACAGCAGCGAGTTAAGAAAAGCATAAGTTAATATATAGCTCTTCTGGGGTAGATGAGGTATGACTGATAATTGGTAATTGGAGTTGTTAGGCACTTATCTCACTTACTGCATAAGCACGATCGGAGGGCTAAAGCCCAACTACGTACCTCACTTACTTGAGAACCGCTATATAAGACCGCAAGCTTGTTATCCCACTAAATTTTTTATGTGAAAGGCGTATGCCAGACCTCTCGACTCCGGCTACAGAAAACTCCTCAAACCCCCAACCAGCTCTGCTGCCGCCGATTTTAAGAATTTTTGCAGCATTTCCAGATTACGATCGGGGCAATAGATTGTACGCATCGGGAAGGTACGAAGCGGCAGTCCTTTGCTACGGAAAAGCGGTTCAAATTAAGCCGGACTGGGCCCGGGCGTGGCTGAATCTGGGCAAAGCTTACAAACAACTGCACTCCTACGCAGAAACCGTAGCCTGCGCCGATCGAGCTACAGCAATTAATCCCGAAGAATACTGGGCTTGGATGCTGCGCGGGACAGGGCTGTTAAGTTTGCAAAATCACTCTGAAGCGATCGCGGCTTTCGACACCGCAATTCAAATCAATTCAGAAAAGCACGAAGCTTGGTATCAGCGGGGCCGAGTTTTAGAGGAATTGCAGCAGTGGGATACAGCCGCAAGCTGTTACAAAAGAGCAACCCAAATTCATCCGAATTTGCCCGCCATGTGGTACCGGCAAGGCAACGTGTTGCTGCAAGCGGAACGCTACGCTGAAGCCGTGGCGGCTTACGAGCGCGCGCTGAAACTCGTCCCGACTAATTGGGAAGCTTGGCTGAACCGAGGTTTGGCTCTGATGAAGGCGGAACGCTACGCTGAAGCTGTAACTTCTTACGATCGCACCATTCAACTGCAACCGCAAAATAGTCTGGCTTGGTTCAATCGGGGCATTGCTTCAGCAAAATTGCACAAATATGCAGAAGCGGTGACAGCTTACGATCGCGTACTGCAACTGCAACCCAACGACTGCGAAGCTTGGTTTTATAAAGGAATGGCCCTCAAACACCAGTGGCGCGATGGGGCAATTGCTTGTTTCGATCGGGCAATTCAAATTAATCCTTTTTATCCCGAAGCATGGATCGGGCGCGGTCAAACACTGTCAGAATCGAGAGATTGTGAAGGGGCGATCGCTGCTTTTGACAAAGCCATTCAAATTAATCCGAATTTTCCCGAAGCTTGGCTGGGTAGAGGCATCGCCCTGGCAGGATTGGAACTCTACAAAGAGGCTATTATCGCTTACAGCAATGCCCTACAAATTGAAGGTAATTTTCTAGAAGCTTGGAATTTGCGAGGCGAAACTCTGGAAAAATTGCAGCAATACGAAGAAGCGATCGCCTGTTTTGATAAAGTAATCTCTCTGAGTTCGGAAGCAGAAATTACATCAAGAGTAGGTTTGCAGCAAGGCGCAGCGCTGGAAAAATTGCAGCGTTACGAAGAAGCCGTCGCAGCTTACAACCGCGTAATTAAAATCGTGCCAGACAATTTTGAAGCTTGGTTGAAACGCGGCAACGCTATGTCAAATTTGCAGCAGTACGAACAAGCTCTCGCATCATACGATCGAGCAATTACTATCTGGCCGGACAACTATCAAGGCTGGGTGCAGCGAGGTCTGCTACTAGGGGAAATGCAGAGGTATTCCGAAGCACTCGTCGCTTTTGACCAAGTGATTCAACTCAAGCCGGACAACTGGGAAGCTTGGGCGCAGCGGGGCGACGTTTTGCAAAAATTGCAGCGCACTCAAGATGCCATTAGCTCTTACGGAGTCGCCCTGGAAATCAAACCCGATTACTACGAAGCTCTAGTCAGTCGAGAAGAATTGAGACTGAAAGACGCGATGTCAGGAAAGTGGTAAGTAGGTAGCAAATAAACTTTGGTATGTCACATAATGTGTATTGCTATCATAACCGCAAGCGAATTGCGACGTTTAACGAACAATATTGGAACTCTTGCAAAAATAATTAGGACGGGCTCTTCGGCCCATCCCACAAGAGTTATTTTTTCTTGTGGGATGGGCAGAAGAGCCCGTCCCATCAATTGATAAAAAGGATTTTTGCAAGAGGTCTATTATTGAAGGACGACAACCAAGTTTTAACTTAAAATCAGTAACAAGAGTTTTAAATGATGGCTCTTGTTTGTATCTAGATTTGTATATTTTTGCTCATAAAGAACAGCTTAAACCTGATAGATTAATTATTTTATGTGAAGACGTAACAGACACTGCTGCTCTTCAGTCAAGTATGGTTCCGGCAGTAAATAAAAACAGTATTAAAGTTGATTGCTTGGCTACGGCTCGCGATTATATTGATAAATTTTTTGATTCTCTCAATGATATTTTATTGGTGACAACGGGAGATGGAAAAATCAAAAAAGTGAATAAATCCACCCAACTATTATTTGGATATACCGCATCTGAATTAATCGATCGACCCATTTCGATGATTACCGGTGACGAGGAATTATTGCGTCATTCGATTTTAGATTTTAGATTTTAGATTTTGGATTGACTTGCGCGAGATTAATTCGGGGGCTTGAGGATTTTAGATTCCAGATGCTTTCGATTGATTCCACGGATCGATCGCGTGGCGGGTACCATCAATAAATTCGCTTGTCAAGCGCAAATATGCGGAACAAGAATTGCAAGAAGCTGAAGCTTCAATCCGATTTTTGTACGAACAAGAAAAACCGCAAAGTGAAGAATTAGCTTGGCAAAACTTAGCTTTAGAACAAGCCAAATTAGAATTAGAAGCCGCTAACATGGAATTGCAGCGGCTCGCTTCGGTGGACGGATTGACTCAAATTCCCAACCGCCGCTGTTTTGACAAAACATTGGAGTTAGAATGGCCGTGGATGGAGAGAAAAAGAGTCGCTGTCTTTAATTTTGTGCGATATCGATTTTTTCAAACTTTACAACGATCGTTACGGGCATCAAGGAGGCGACGAATGTTTAAAACAAGTGGCCGAGATTTTAGCCGCCCGCTACGGCGGCGAAGAATGTGCGGTAATTTTGTCGCGAAGTGATATGAAAGGAGCAATGCCGGTAGCGGAAGCAATTCGCAGCGATTTGAAAGCTGCGGGAATTGTTCACGCTGCTTCTAAGGTAAGTAAGTTTGTAACAGTTAGTATCGGGGTAACTAATGCTGTGGCTGCTGGTTTATCGATTGAGGGGTTAATTGGAGGGAGAAGCCGATCGATCGCTTTATCGAGCTAAACTAGAAGGGCGCGATCGCATAGTTTACCTAGACTCAAAGAGAGAATATCAGGGCGGGAAAGGAGTATTTTCTGATGATTGTGAGAGAAGCTAAAATCGCTGACGCACCTGCAATTGCACGGGTAAATGTAGACACTTGGCGGACAGCTTACCGAAAAATTGTACCGACAGATTACCTCGCCAAGCTGTCCTATGAAAAAGGAGAAAGCCGTTGGCAAGAAATCCTGACCAACGTCAAAAATACCGGGGTTTTTGTCTGCGTTGCTGAGAATGACTCGGGACAAATTGTGGGTTTTGCTGCCGGTTGTGCCGAGCGCACGGGTAAATATGTATATAAAGGAGAATTATTTGCCATCTATATTTTGGAGGAATATCAGCGTCAAGGAATCGGACGGCAACTCGTGAGAACAGTTGCCACAAAATTGGCAGAATTAAGTTTGAAATCGATGCTGGTTTGGGTACTAAAAGACAATTCAGCCTGTAAATTTTATGAATTTTTAGGAGGTGAAAAAGTGGACGAACTGGAAACAAGTAGAGCAGGCGTTGCACTCAAAGAAATTGCCTACGGGTGGAAAGATATCGCAGTGCTGATCGACACGGCTGTATGACCTAAAAAGTGGAATTTTTATCAATCATCGATCAAACTTCCCCTCTTCATTTGTTCCCGTTCAATTGCCTCAAACAAAGCTCGGAAATTCCCAGCTCCAAAACCTCCTGCTTGCACCTGTTTGCCGTTAACTAAAGCAACTCGGCGCTCAATAATCTCGAAAAAGAAAGTTGGTTCTGCAAAAATTGGCTGAGTAAAGATTTGCAGCAGCATGGCTGCGGGAGTATTTTCTTGCCAATCTGCCAAAACTTGACAAGCTGCAATTGCTTGCCAATCTGCGGGCAAATAGTTTTGCCGCTGCTGCAATTCGGAGTAGTATGTTGGAGGAACCGGCAGAAAAGGCAAACCGCGCGATCGCAAATCGGCAACAACACCAACGATATCAGCAGTTTGCAAAGCCATGTGCTGAATTCCCGGCCCCCGATTTGCACTCAAAAACTCTTGAATTTGAGAATTAGCTGATGCCGGTTCATTAATCGGGAATTGCACCCCACCTTCAGCGTGAACCATAACTTGGCTCCGCAAAGCCGATTTCTCAGTCTGAATGTCAAAATTTTGCTGGGGTCGAAAACCTAATATTTTTTGATACCAACTAGCAGCACTTGACAAATCACCCGCTTCAACATTTAACACTACGTGGTCGATCATGGTAAACAGCGGCAGCTTAGGAGAAGCTTGTAGCGGTGAATTCTCGCCAATTCGCTCAACGAGCGTATGGCTTAAATCTCCCCAACCAGCGATTTTTGCCCGCTTAAAATAGCCTCTTTCGTTTAGGTCTTCTTGAATCGGTTCCAGGATTTTAGCGCCTTCAGCAGCCGCTCTAGCTACCGCTAATTCGATATTTTTTACCCGAAAACCCACATCGGCAATCCCTGGAGGATGAAACTTCAACCAACTAGCAGCAGGACTAGCGGGTGTCAGGGGCGAAGACAACACAAAACATACATTGCCACTGCTGACAGCTTCAGTGTGAGTGTGGCTATTGGCATAACCTGCTATTGATTGAAAGCCTAACTGGCCGACAAACCAGTCGCGGGATACTTTAGCGTTTTCAACGTAAAATTGAATGCGATCGAACTCCATAATCAATAATTGAAAATGGAAACTGAAAAATGGAAAATCGGCTTATTTTCAGTGCGAAACTGCAAGGGAGGGACTGAGGAATGGATATTTGTCATATTTTTTATTGTACACCCGCTTAATAATAACCTAAAGATGGAATATTTTAGCTCCCTCTGAAGGCAGAAATAAGTCGGCACTTAAAAGAAACCCGGTATCTGCGATAACTTGGGTTTGGCGGCGAGGCCTTCGCCAACAAGACTAAGGCAAAAAAATGGTTTGACGCGCGAATTATAGCCGTAAGGTGCGCGGCAGAAGAGCACCCTACATAATTAGGTGTTCTCCAAGTTCTCCAACCTAAAGATGTCATATTTGTTTTGCCTTCAGCTTCCGCTGTCTTCTGCCTTCCAATCACTCCTCAATCGCTAAAAGAACAAATGACTTTCCGGCTGAATATTAATCTCCATCGGTACAGCTTGCGGGTCAGCCGAAAGAGCAAACATAATCGCATTTGCAGCAGTTTCGGTACTCAGCATTTTTGATCGGTCTACCTTCAAACTCACATTATCCCAAAACGGAGAATCTACCCCGCCAAAATAGAATAGCGTAAACTTAATGCCGTAGCGCCGCAGCTCATCTGCCATGCACTTGCTAAAACCAACTACCCCAAACTTTGAAGCGCAATAAGCCGTTCCCATCGCCATCGAATGCTTGCCCAAAATCCCGATGACATTGCAGATGTGGCCGGATTTGCGCTCTTTCATCACATTCGCCGCTGCTTGAGATGTGTAAAAACTGCCTTTCAAGTTCAAGTCAAGCATTGCATCTAAATCAGCGGGTTCTAACTTGTTCCACTGCTTGAGAATTCCGGCACCGGCGGCGTTTACGAGAGCATCAATTTGTCCGAAATGTTTCACAGTTGTCTGCATCAGCGTCTCGACTTGCTGAAAATCAGTGATATCTGTAGGTACTGACAGTACCTCTGTTGCCGACGACAATTCGCCAGCTAAAGCGTCTAACCGACTGCTGTCTCTGGCGGCGAGCACTAGCCTCGCACCCGCATCGGCGAGTTTGCCGGCCACCGCTGAACCGATGCCGCCAGTTGCACCCACCACCACAACCACTTTGTCCTGCATATCCCTTTACATTTCTTTACGTCCAGATTGTATGATAACTCAAGTTATGGGAATGGGGCATGGGGCATGGGGCATGGGGCATGGGGCATGGGGCATGGGGCATGGGGCATGGGGAACAAATAACAAATAACAAATCACCAATAACCAATAACCAATAACCAATAACCAATAACCAATAACCATTAGACCTCTTGCAAAATAATTTTATGCTATAATCAAGGGTTTGGCTTAAGTGGAGCAGATTGCAGGTTATAGCTAAT
>NZ_JAUBRJ010000188.1:0-1196 GCF_036701805.1 Microcoleus sp. N3A4 | reverse complement strand
TCCTGTTGCTTCTTTGATAAAAAAAAACCGATTTGTGGGCCCACTTTTTCAAGCCATTGTTGCCTGAGATGTTTTTCCATATTTTCCAGACTGGTCAGTTCACTTGGCGGTGTATTGTTATACAAAATTTTAGCAATTTCTGCCGAAAAGAATTGCAACTGCTCTAGTTCTTCATGGGTCATGGCTCTTTTTCTCGACTTTTTTTGACACTTTTATTGATTTTAACTATTTTACACTTATTCGGATATTTACAAAACCGGGATGCTCCCGCGCATAAAATATCCAAGTTCCCCAAATTTGGAGCTGAATGCCGTTGAGAGAACCTGTCCACAAATAACTTAATCCCAAAAGCCTTTTTACGGTATTAAAAGCATCTTCAATCCTCCAGCGCCTGCGATATAAATCTGCGACGACGTAGGGTGGTAATACATGAGGAGCTAGCACGCTTGTCAAATAAGAATGCCAAATTTTACCGGAACGAACTTCAATCAAACGTAAGGTAATAAATGGAGTTTTTGAAGTTCCTGAGCCTAGCCTTATCCGACTATCTCGGAGTTCGTAACTATTGGTAAATACTTGCTCTACTTTAATTGATGCTCCGTAAGGATTCAGGTCAAAAAAAACTTCAGTGGCGGCATCTGGTAAAATAAACGAATGAAAAAGCCCGCAGCCACCAGACAGAAAGAAAAAACCCAAATCGAGCAGTTGAGCCAAGCTGAAGGAGTGGAAATGGTGTTGGGGCTGCAAAAAATCATCATCAGAATTACAAGAAAAACTAGCTATTGCGGAGGGCAAAAGTCGAACCACCAGTCAAACCTCTTCAAAACCCCCATCAACGGATCTCATCCAGAAATCAGAGAAACCAACAGTCAAACCAGAAGCAGACCAAAAAAAGAAACCAGGTGGACAACCAGGTCCTGACGGGAAAAACCCGAAAAGGGTTTGGACGAGTAGACAGAACCGAAATTAGCTCACCGGAAATCTGCCTCAATTGTGGCAGTCAAGAATTAAGTGAAGTAATTAACATCCACTCTCAGCAAGTAGCAACTCTAGTCGCGAAACCAATTGAAGTCGTCGAATATCAGACACAATCGTGTAAATGTCTCGAATGTGGTGCAGTAGTTAGGGCTTGCTGAATAAGCCTAAAACCCTTACCTGAAAAGACTTTGACTCGCGAGCGGCGCGGATAAAGTGTA
>NZ_JAUBRJ010000121.1:0-12361 GCF_036701805.1 Microcoleus sp. N3A4 | reverse complement strand
ACTGTAATTAACTCATAATTTTGCCGGAAATATCATTATACTATGTATTTGTGTAATTAATTCTGTCTGACTACTTAGAAGTAAAAAGTTTTGTGGGATTGTCGGCGCTGTCAGAATTCCATACGGCTGTTGGTCAATTTCTTAACTATCGAGTAGCCTTGGAAAAAATGGAATCAGAACGAGTGCTGTATTTGGCAGTGCCTACAGATATCTATCAAGATTTTTTTACAGACTCGTTTGTTCAAACTGTGTTAGAACGATATCAAATAAAGATGCTGGTTTTTCATGTGAAGGGACAGGAGATAACATTATGGAAAGATTAGATTATCGCCAGTTAGTTCAGAAAGTCATACATCAACACGCGACAGAGCAGTCTGAGCAAGATGTAGAAACCACTGAAATTGTTTTCGATACGGAACGCGACCGCTATTTATTGTTGTATGTGGGATGGCGGGATGAAGAACGAATTCATGGATGTCCCATTCATGTTGATATCAAAGATGGAAAGATTTGGATTCAGCGCGATTTTACGGAAGCAGGAATTGCCAATCAATTTCTAGAATTTGGAGTTCCTAAAACAGATATTGTGTTGGGATTTCGAGCGCCTTATGTACGGCAATTTACTGGATTTGCGATAGCGTAAATCCTTAAATAATCTCCCAAATAACAAAATACCCACAACCCCGACTTCTACAATAATTCGGGGTTCTAATCTGTAAGTTCTGTCAATCTACTTAACGCCCCAAGAAGCAAATATTATATGAAAAATTACCCTACTCGAATGCAATCGGTACAGTCGCCCATAATTCCAGTAGTAGGCGAACTGATCCGCCAAAATCCGGGAACGATATCATTAGGACAAGGCGTAGTTTACTACAATCCGCCACAAGAATCATTTGAAAAAATCCCCGAATTCTTTGCAAATCCCGACAATCACAAATACAAAGCCGTCGAAGGAATTCCACAATTACAGGATGCAATCGCAGCCAAACTAAAAACAGATAACGACATAGAAATTAATAGCAAAAACTGCATTGTCGTTACCGCCGGTAGCAACATGGGATTTACCAACGCGATTCTCGCTATCACTTCGGCGGGAGACGAAGTTATTATCCAATCACCTTATTACTTCAACCACGAAATGGCGGCAATTATGGCAAATTGCCGACCAGTGATAGTAGAAACAGACGCCAAATATCAACTTAATATCGATGCTATAAAAAAAGCAATTACCGACAAAACGCGAGCCATCGTTACCATTTCACCAAATAATCCCACTGGTGTTGTTTATTCGGTCGAAGCACTCCGGGAAGTTAACGAAATTTGTCGCCAGCACAACATCTATCACATCAGCGATGAAGCCTACGAATATTTTACTTATAACGGCGTCAAACACTGTTCGCCCGCCGCTTTTCCCCACAGCAGCGAACATACAATTTCTCTATTTAGCCTCTCCAAAGCCTACGGCTTTGCGAGTTGGCGGATCGGGTATATGGTAATACCAGAACATTTGCTCGTTTCAGTGAGAAAGATTCAAGATACAATCTTAATTTGTCCGCCGGTAATTTCCCAGTATGCAGCCCTGGGAGCCTTGCAAGTTGGTAGAGGTTACTGCGATAATTATGTAAGGGCGATCGCCTCCGTGAGACAAATCGTATTAGACGAACTCAATACCATCCAAAACTTGTGTACAATTTCCCCAGCCTGCGGAGCATTCTACTTTTTCTTGAAAGTTGACACTGAACTCGATACAATGGAATTAGTCGAACAATTAATTCGCGAATATCGCGTAGCAGTGCTTCCCGGTACAACATTCGGCATGGATAACGGCTGCTATTTGCGCGTTGCTTACGGTGCTTTGGAAAAAGCAACCGCCACCGCAGGGATTAGGAGATTAGTTAAAGGTTTGAAGACAATTTTAAACAAGTAAAATAGGAATTTTAAACATGGTTGCCACTAACTTGAAAGGAAATACAAATATTCAAGATACCTCCGCTGCAAAACTGGCAGACTTGCGCGATTTGATGGCGGATTACGACTTAGATTGCTATTTCATCCCTGCGGTTGACGAACACTTAAATTTATCAGTTCCAGCAGCGAAGCAGCGGCGGGCTTGGATGTGCGGTTTTACAGGTTCCGCCGGTGATTTGTTGGTTGGCAAAAATTCCGCTTGGTTGTTTGTGGATTCCCGCTATTACGAACAAGCTGAATTGCAAGTCGATCCTGGAATTATTCAAATATCGAAACTCGGCTTAGAAGGAAATTTAACCTTAATTGAAACTTTAGAAAAATTGGCTGTAGAATCGACCCAAAAATCCGCGAAAATTCGCCTGGGTTTTGATCCGTTTACCGTAGCGACAGAGCAATATCAAAATTGGGTAAAAAAATTCGCGAATGCAGAGATCGATCTCATACCAATCCCGGAGAATTTGACAGACAAAGTGCGATCGCAAAATTCTTGGAAAACAGCAGAGACTTTACCCGCGATTGATGCAGATCCCATATTTAGCTTACCTGTATCCCTGACAGGAGAAACCGCCGCCGAAAAATTAGCCCGAGTCAGGGAAGCGATGCAAAAAGCCAATATCGATGTGCTTCCGATTACCAACCTGAATCAAATAGCGTGGCTGTTCAATCTCCGAGGATCGGATATTCCCCACATTCCCATTTTTATATCCTATGCCATTGTCACCACCGATTCAGCGTTTTTGTTTACAAATCCCGAACGAATTTCACCAGAAATCAAGCAAGAATTGCGGGCGGATGTAACTTTGCTTCCCTACGCAGACTATCCGCATACATTAGAAACTTGCGTAAATTTGCCAAATAAAGTTCGGGTACTTTTAGATCCGAAACACAGCACAGCAGGCACGTACCAGTTAATCTTAAACCAGCAAGAAGCGCAGTTCTACAACATCGAAATAGTTTTTGATACTCATCCGGTAGAAGGGATGAAAGCTCGCAAAAATCCGGTTGAAATCGAGCAGATGAAATCAGCCAATTTCAAAGCAAGTCGAGCAAAAACTTTGACTTTAAAGTGGTTGACTGAACAGCTAGAAAATGGTAAGGTAGTGACCGAGTTTGATGTCAAAGAAAGCATCGAAAGATTTTACCAGCAAGAAACAGATTTTCAGACTTTAACTTTTAGAACGATCGCCGGTGCGGGAGCCAATAGCTCGATCGTACATTACGGAACCCCCAGCCCAGAAATCACCTTAAAACCGGGGGAACTGCTGTTATTGGACTCAGGCGCGCAATATTTAGCAGGTACAACCGACGATACCAGAACAGTAAGTATCGGAGAACCGACGGCGCTACAAATAGAACACTACACCACAGTTTTAATCGCGCACATCAACTGTGCAATGCAGCAATTTCCCAAAGGAACAACGGGAGCGCAGTTAGATGCGATCGCCCGATCGATCTTATGGCAAGAACAGCTAGACTACGGACATGGAACCGGGCACGGAGTCGGCGCATTTTTAGCCGGTCACGAAGGGCCCAACGGTATCAGCAAATCTGTGCAGTATCCCCTGGAAGCCGGAATGGTAACGAGCATCGAACCGGGATATTACGAACCGGGATGGGGCGGAATTCGCATCGAAAATCTCTATGTTGTCAGGGAAATGCCATCAAAAAATGATACGGTTTGGTACGGATTTGAAGCGCTGACGTATATTCCGTTTGAGCGCAAATTGATAAATGCCGATCGACTGTCAAACACTCAACTAGCATGGTTGAATAATTATCACGCTGCTGTAGTCGAGAAATTGGAACCCGTACTTGATGCAGCAACACTTGAATGGTTGAAACAAGCCAGCGCTGCGTTAGGTAAAATTCAATAGGTTTAGTTAAGCCAGATCCCCCTTAAAAAGGGCGGGAAAATAGCTGCATCAAAGTCCCCCTTTTTAAGGGGAATTTAGGGGGATCTCCGAGCAAGAAATAGTCCTCTCCCCAGCGTATTGGATTATAAATTCGCCTTAAGCAAACGTCTTTTCAATCCAGAGCGACTGCTATATTTATTATGCAGTTGTTGAAGCCGTGTTAAAAACTTAATTTGCTGCTTTTGATAATCCGCCAAATCTCGGAGTTTTAAAAGTAACGGCACTACTTCGTCGTAAGATTTAGAAGTTCCTTTTTGAATAAGAGCGTCTATATCTTCCCAAGCAGCCGTTTCTCGCTTAGCCAAAGCTTCTAATTCTCTGATTCGTGCAGCTTTAGCTTCCTGTTCTATTCTGTATTCTTCCTTTTTTTCTTCCTTTTTTGCGCTTGCTAAAAGCTGACTAATTGTTCGTTTTCCGGGATTTTCCTCTTGCCTAACTTCTATTATTTCTGATAATTTCTTACCCAATTCAATAGACAGATTAGATTCTTCCTTGAGTAACCGCAGTAAAAAAGTATCAACTTCAGAACGTTCAAGTTTTTTGATAGCTTCTTTGATGCTACTTTCGGGAATTGAATCTTTAGTAACACTCGCACTAATTGCAGCTTTCAGTAGATGCTCATCCACTTCAAAAATATCGATAAAAGCCTGTAACCATGAAGATAACTTACCGAAATTAGGAGGAACAGGTGGCTCTAGTCCTTCTCGATCATCATTTGCATCATCATTTTCATCATCATCATCTCGCTCATCTTCATCTTCGTCGTCGAGTTCATCAAGATAGGTAATCCCTTTCAGCCAAGCCAAATAAAGTAAACGATAATCTCCCTGCAAAATTTCCTGGCGCAAACCTATCAAAGAGGATAAATTTCCTTCTCCCTCTATCCACCCATCAAAACCTTCTTCCTCATTAATAGAAATCTCTAAAATGACAAAATTATTAATTTCCGAAACCTCAACTATATCTTCAACGCAATATTTCTGCATCAGTTCAATATCAATCAAACCTTTGGGAAAACGAAACATTAGTTGTAATGATCCCCAATTAGCTATGTAAAACATAGCATCGAAATATTTGATTAATAATTGTTTTTCTTGGCCCGGTAAGTCTCCATAGCTATAGACAAAAATAGCTCTACTAGAGCTGATTTGCGCGCGACTAGAGAGTTGGCTGAGTGCTTCTTGTTCGGATTGAGTCAAACGTCGATCGACGCTTTGAAACTCGTAATATTGATATTCGCTCATTTTGGGTTATTGCAAGTACATAGAAGAGATATCAAAGGCTTCTTCAGGCGTACCGTAGAAACTGCCATTTCTGAACATACAAGGCTCGTATTTTTCACTGCTATAGGCGTAAAACCCCAGAGTCCAAGCTTCTTCATCACTAAAGTAACGCAGCCGACACAGGTGAAGGGGGGTATTTCGCCTTCGTTCTAAATATTCTTCACGAGATATGCGAAGCTCTTTGCTCGGAAAATCTAGGGGGACATCAGGTTCTGTATAGGCATCAATGTAACAAAACTGACTGCGAAAGCGGATGCCTAGGCGAGTGTACTTACCAGCGTAGTTAGCAGCAGCATAATCGAGAATACGCTGCTTCACCCGTTCTTGAACTGCCGGAGGGATTTTAACTCCGCCTGAATGTGGATCTTTTACCCAAGAGGACATTTCGCTGCTCCGGTACAGTGCTGACAAATTTAGTTTAGAATAGCTTGCTAACCTGAGTTGCTAACATTTAATCAAACTTGATAATCAGACGCTCAAGTTGGCGATCGCCAGATTCAATATAGCTCTAGATATTTCTATTTTTGGAAAAAAGATTACGTTAACAATCAAAATTGCTGAGGCGGGTGACAAGCGCCGTGAGACGATCGCCCACGAGGCAAAAAAAATAAAGGCTAGAAGTTTTATCTAGCCTTTATTTCCTGAAATAAGCTGGTGACAAGACTCGAACTTGCGACAGGCTGATTACAAATCAGCTACTCTACCAACTGAGTTACACCAGCAACAAAAACTAATATAGCAAACATACAGTCATCAGCGCAACCCCCCCAGCCAAATTTTTTTTCAAATTCGCCCAAAAGCCCTACCCGCAACCTCGGACACGGCAATGCCGTTTCCCTACCTCAAAATAATATTGTAGGAAAACGCCGCTGCCCTGTCCTGATTTCTTAATCGCAGCGCCAAATCTTGATCGTCTGATCCGCACTCCCGCTGGCGAGCAAATTGCCCGAAGGTGCGATCGCCACCGAGTACACCGTACCCGAATGTCCCTTAAGAGCACTCAACAGCTCACCGGTCTGCAAATTCCAAATATTAATCGTATTATCATCGCACCCGCTAGCTAAAGTCAAACCGTCCCGACTGATAGCAACCGAATCGCCCCGACTCACATAATTCTGCAAAATATGCAGCGCCTCATTTATTCCTAAATTCGTTACACCCTTCCCCCTCCCTGAATTAGTATTTAGAATCCGCAACAAACTGCCCGTATGCAAATTCCGCAGCTTAATCGTATAATCATTGCTGACGCTAGCAAGAATTTGACCGTCCGGGGCGATCGCCACAGAATTCACCCCAACATTCAACCCCGAAAGAGTCCGCAGCAACTTGCCGCTTTCCACATCCCAAACCTTGCTCGTCGCATCCGAACTGCCACTCGCCAATATTTTACCGTCCGGGCTAAAAACCACCGCATTCACATTGTCAGAATGACCCCTCAAAGTCCGCAGCAACTCACCACTCCGCAAATTCCAAAGCTTAATCGTATTATCAGCCCCGCCGCAGCTAGCAATTACCATCCTCTTCGGGTTAATTGCCACCGAATTCACCTCCATAGAATGTCCCGGAAAAGTACACAGCAAATCGCCGCTGTGCAAATTCCAAAACTTAATGGTTTCGTCTGAACTGCCGCTGACCAACATTTTTCCGTCATAGCTAATAGCAACCGAATTTACGCGATCGGTATGTCCCGTCAGAGTGCCAATTAATTCGGCTGTTTCTAAATTCCAAATCTTAATAGTTTTATCCCAACTGCCGCTAGCCAAAATTTTGCCGTCAGGACTAATCGCCAGAGAATTCACAAACGATGAATGTCCCGGCAGCGTGTATACGCACCGCCATTTCAGATTTATTAATTTGTGAGCTAATTCCTTCGCCCGCTTAGATGCCGCCTCAGCTTCCTCTCTGTGTTTGAGTTCAACCTCCTCCAAACGCTTGCGTTCAGCCCTAGCTTTCGCCTCTCGCAGCGCCAGCCGCCGCATCTCTCCCTTATAGACTATTCGCTGCTGATCCTGAATTTCTTTAAGAGTTTCAATATAAGGTAGTGCCCAATCTTTAGAAAACCATTCCTGAGCAAATTCCGCCTCTAAATTAAATAGCTGAGGTTCGTGAGTAAAATCGATATTTAAATAATACAAATCAGCTAAAAAAGCGGCCAATAACTTGTGAATTGTCACAATTATTTGCCGAATAATCCGCAGGCTCAGCTTTTCATCTTTCCCCTCCGCCTCCAACTGGTGGTAAACCTCTTCCCAATTCCAAGGCTGCATCGCAACTAGAGAAACTGTCTGATTTATGATTCCCCAAAAACCGACATGAAAATTAACTTCATAATCGCTGATATCGCTGTACAGTATAGCTGTGGGTACGGGAGACAAAACAGTCTGCAACCGCTCCACATCAATATCAGAAATTGCCTTTTTGAAATAGTCTCCGTAAAACTGAACCGGAGACAACTCTCCGTGCTGGGGGTAGTGCTGGTTTAAAAAAGCTCTCAACTTAGCCGGCAGCTCGATATTCAGATTGTGGCGAAACGAATCCGGGCAATCTTGGCTAATTTTTGCGGGAGCAACTAACAACAGCAATCGGTGCTGCTGCTGCTGCAAAATTTGTTCGGTTTCCTGCCTGCTCAAATTAGAAAACCAGTTGTCCCTGTCCCAAATAGTTTGAATTTCGCTTAGCTTAACTCGAATTGCTTCTGATTGAAACTCCCGCATTAACTCGCGCCCAAGCCGGCTAATTGCCCGCTTATCTCTCACTTCTTCTGCTTTAATTCGATTAGCGCGTTCTTGCTTTACCCATTCTTCTTCTGCGCCGGCGATCGCGATTAATTCTTGTTCTCTCGCCTGCTGCCGCTGCAAATATCTCACTTGCGCTTTAATCCAGCGCGGGTCTTTTTTGATTTGCTGGTTCAAAGCTGAAGAACCAGACGGCTCAATTTCTGCATAGCGTTCGTTGACAGCGCTTGCGCCCAATCTTTCTCCCAATTCAGAGGCTACAGGCTTCAACAATTCAATTAGGGTGTCTGAGACGGGGCGGGATAAGGACATACCAGTTAAAACTTTTTCTTACTTAAGGGCGATCGCGCGAGTCAATCAATTTTAGATTTTAGATTTTAGATTTTAGATTGACCCCACGGATAAATGCGGGGGCTTGAGGATTTTCGATTTTCGATTTGGGATTGATTCCACGGATAAATCACGTGGCGGGTACCATCAAGAAATTCTTGGTCAGGCGTACCTCCTGGGGCGGGGATCTTACATTTGGGCGATCGGTCAGCGTATCCGTAAGGCGTATCGTGCAGCCGCGCCAGCTTAGCACCTTAGCTCAATAATAATATTTATTTATGCACTTTACATTTTCCCCCGAATCGGACTCGAAAGCACCGACGGAAAAGACTTCAGGATATTCGATCGACCCTGAGTTCACCCGATTCGTTTTTTTTGTTGCCATTTGACTCGCTCTTGTCTATAATCATACTTCACAACCAGAATTACGGTATTCCGACCTAATAACCGTACTTTCACTAGAGGAATAAATATAATGAGTCCGTGGCAACGCCTAACTCAACACCTTCAGTGGCCGCAACAGCCACCAGTCACCACAAATCAATCATTTACTGCGCTGAAAAGATTTGTGTCGCTATTTTTAGTGGGAATAAGTTTAAGTCTGGCCGTTGCATCCTGCGGCCAGGGAACCAGCAACAACCCCGCAGCCAGTCCCGGCAGCAGCAGTCCAGGCGGTGCTAGCCCAGCAGCCAACAAAGGCGTAGAATTAACCCTCGTTTCCTTCTCCGTCACCAAAGCCGCCCACGAAGCGATAATTCCCAAATTTGTAGAATATTGGCAAAAAGAAAAGGGTCAAACCGTCACCTTAAACCAAAGCTACGGCGGTTCCGGTTCCCAAACTCGGGCCGTAATTGACGGTTTAGAAGCAGATGTCGTACACCTAGCCATCGGCTCCGACACCCAAAGAATCGAGCAAGCCGGACTCATTCAGCCCGGTTGGGAAAAAGAATTTCCCAACGAAGGCATCGTCAGCAAATCCGTAGGAGCAATAGTCACCCGCGAAGGCAATCCCAAAAACATCAAAACCTGGGAAGATTTAAGCAAAGACGGAGTGAAATTGATCACTGCCGATCCCAAAACATCAGGCGTTGCACGCTGGAATTTTCTCGCACTTTGGGGTTCGATTCTCAAAACCGGAGGAGACGAAACCAAAGCATTAGACTTTACTAGCAAAGTCTACAAAAACGTCCCGATTCTGACTAAAGATGCCCGCGAAGCTACTGACGTATTTTTTAAACAAGGGCAAGGCGACGCCTTAATTAACTACGAAAACGAGATTGTTTTGGCTGGTCAGAAAGGCGAAAAACCGACTTATAGTATTCCCGAAGTCAATATTTCGATCGACAATCCGATTGCCATTATCGATAAAAACGTTGATAAACACGGTACTCGCGAAGTTGCCGAAG
Organism: Microcoleus sp. N3A4; assembly: GCF_036701805.1. Lineage (NCBI taxonomy): Bacteria > Bacillati > Cyanobacteriota > Cyanophyceae > Oscillatoriales > Microcoleaceae > Microcoleus > Microcoleus sp. N3A4. Next base: position 2,723 of record NZ_JAUBRJ010000121.1, on the reverse strand, counting down.
CATTTGTCAAGTTTCTCTACAGCCCAGAAGCTCAGCGAGAATTTGCCAAAGCAGGCTTTCGCCCAGTAGATGCGACAGTAGCGGCGGAACCAGAATTTGCCCAAAAATATGCCCCCATCAAAACCCTATTTACAGCTCAAGACTTAGGAGGTTGGGGAGAAATAGAGAAGCAATTCTTCGCAAGCGGAGCTGTTTTTGACAAAATTCAAGGTTCACTTAAACAGTAAAAAAACAGAAGGCCCAGAGCCCCGACTTCCCCGAAGTTGTCGGGGCTCTAAAAGATTCACTATTCTTGACAACTCAAAACTATTCACTTATGGCTGTATCATCTCCAACCAGCAACCCTCAGTCTCCGATCGAAAATATCAAAAGGGCGATCGGCAAAATCACATTACCTTGGGGAATCACCCTAGGCTACCTCAGCTTAATGCTATTGCTCCCAGTTGCAGCAATGCTGCTGAAAGCCAGCACAGCAAACCCCGCCGAATTTTGGGCAATTGCCACCAGTCCGATCGCCCTTTCCGCCTACGATGTCACCTTCTTTACGGCATTAATGGCGGCATTAATTAACGGAGTATTCGGCACATTAATTGCCTGGGTATTAGTCCGCTACGACTTTCCCTTAAAACGGATGGTCGATGCAGCAGTCGATTTACCTTTTGCACTGCCCACCTCCGTCGCCGGTTTAACTCTCGCCACAGTTTACAGCGATAACGGCTGGATCGGCGGGCTGTTTGCACCCTTGGGAATCAAGATATCATTTACTCGCTTGGGCGTAGGCATAGCGATGATCTTTATTTCCTTGCCATTTATCGTGCGGACTGTACAGCCAGTTTTAAACGAAATGGAAAAAGACATCGAAGAAGCAGCTTGGTGCTTGGGTGCTTCTCAATTTCAAACCTTCTGGCGAGTAGTTTTACCGCCGCTGTTCCCGTCTATTTTAACCGGAATTGCCCTCGGGTTTTCACGAGCGGTGGGCGAGTACGGTTCTACTGTAATTGTAGCTTCTAACATACCATTCAAAGATTTAATTGCGCCCGTATTAATTTTTCAAAGATTGGAACAGTACGACTATGCAGGAGCAACAGTTATCGGCACTATTCTGTTAGCTATTTCGCTGGCTATGCTGTTCGCAATTAATCTATTACAAGCATGGAGAAGACGCTATGACGGCTAATATCAATTCACCCGCTGATTACAAATTTCCACCCGGTGGTTCGGCGCGGAGTCAGGACAATGCGTGGGTAAAACCAACTTTAATCGGAATTGCGAGCGGCTATCTTGCTCTGGTCTTATTTATCCCCATCCTCAACGTTTTTTACCAAGCTTTCAGAAAGGGATTTGAGCCATTCTTTTCTAACTTAACATCGCCAGATTTTCTGCACGCAGCGCAACTTACCTTGTTGATTTCTCTGATAGTTGTGCCTGTAAATACAGTATTCGGTTTGTGTGCAGCCTGGGTAATTGGCCGCAACAAATTTCGGGGTCGCACGCTATTAATCAGCATTTTAGACGTGCCGTTTGCCATATCTCCCGTAGTTGCAGGTTTAATGATTGTACTGCTTTACGGTCGGGTGGGATGGTTCGGGCCGTGGCTGGAGGCGGCCAATATCAAGGTTATTTTTGCCTTCCCTGGGATGGTGCTAGCTACTGCTTTTGTTACCTTGCCTTTTGTGGCCCGCGAAGTGATTCCTGTTTTGGAAGAAGTGGGAACCGATCAAGAAGAGGCGGCGAAAACTTTGGGAGCAAATGACTGGCAAATTTTCTGGAATGTCACGCTTCCCAGTATTCGCTGGGGATTGCTTTACGGAGTAATTTTGACCAATGCTAGAGCAATGGGAGAATTTGGAGCCGTCTCTGTGGTATCGGGAAATATTGCTAAAAAAACGCAAACTTTGCCTTTGTTTGTAGAGGATGCTTACAAGCAGTACGCGACGCAAGCCGCATTTTCAGCGGCGGTAGTTCTAGGTCTTTTAGGAGTTGTTACTCTCGTACTCAAGGAGATTTTAGAACGAAAAACTAGCATCAAAGAAGTTGAATAATAGTGATTAGTCATCAGTCATCAGTCATTAGTCATCAGTCATCAGTCATTAGGGCTGTAGGGTGCGCGCGGCGCACCTCATCCCTGAAATCAATAAACATTAGGAGGCCCAAATGTTAGCTCACAACACTAGCGAATCTGAATTTGAGGCGATCGGCGATTTTCACAAAACCCAAGAATCAGATATTCCCAAATCTGACCCTGGCGACAGCAGACCAACTCAAACCCGCATTCGCATTCGTATTCCTAAAGAATACCATCAGGAACCAGTCATTTCTCACCTGATTTCTGAATACGGTTTGACGGTTAATTTTAATGCTGCGTTGTTGGGTGTCAAAACTTTAGATGACGGTTGGTTTGATTTGGAACTTAACGGTACAAGTCAACAGATTGAAACTGCTCTGATTTATCTCAATGATTTAGATGTGGAAATCTGGAGCAATTCCAACAATCCAGATGAAGAAACTTGGTAATTAGTCACTCTCGGACGCAGAAACAGGGAATAGGAAAGCAAATTCTGGAAAACGCAGAATTTGCTTTCTTATTCCCTGTTTCTTAAGTCTAACAGTGTCCGGGGATGTTAGTCATGAATCAGCATTCATCAGTCATATAGCAATCCTAAATGATTTGCTTGCATTATACGCGAGCTTTCTGGCTCGCACTGCAAGGATTCTGGTCTCGC